>NZ_JBMVQP010000017.1:0-70008 GCF_050522425.1 Myroides sp. C6-3
GCCTTTCTAATTCTTTTCATAATTCAAAGATAAGTTTTTATGCTTAACTTAATGTCCAGGCTAAGTTACCAAGTCCAGACAAAGACACATCTCGATAATTTAAACGTCATTTCGTTGTGGATAATAGTTCTTTAATTTATTGCTCCACACTCAAAGAAAAGTTATCTCCCAGTTCTTTTTTAGTAAGTGAATATATCATACTACAGAAGATGTCTAATTCTTTAATATCTTCTAAAGAACAATTTATTACGTGTCCATTTGACTTAGGATAAGATCTAACAAAACTATTATTAAATAGAACTTTTCTGATAACAGACATATTGTCTATATCTGTATAGATTGAAGGATTACACCATTGAATTAAATCCCATAAGTATTTTAGGTCAATAATGTTTGGTATCATCTCAAGCTTATTATAGATAAGTAATACAAGTGATTGCTGTATTACAAAATGATAAAGTGTTGCTTGTGCTTCACAAAACACTTCCTTATTGTTGTCCTTAATATTTAGATAAGCTTTGTTTATTGCCTTTAGACATTCTTGATTATACCTTTTTTTATTTTCAACTATAAGATTCTCATCCTTGTCATAATCTATATACAATGAATTATCATAAAATAAATTTAAGTGAGTAAAATATTTGTCATAAAACTCTAAGAATTCAGGAATATTTCTTTTTCAATCAATCTTTTTTTGAAGCAGTATAGAAACCTTTACCTTCCCATCTACTTGTTTGGTAATTGTATTACTAAACTTGTTTTACAATATCTTATATCGTATTGATTTACTTTACTTTAGGAAGCATCAAAAGAGTAGTATTTCTTTCAACCAATTGGGCATTAAAGATTCTTGTCTAGGAAATTTTTTTATATCATCAATATATTTTTCCTTACTTGGTTCATATGTGAATTTTGGTTTTCTATTATAGTCAAAATGAGTATTAAAATCCCCTTCATTATTTACTACAAAAGATGCTGAAAACCATGCACCTTGTTCAGAGGATAATCTATACATTTTTTCTCTTAGATTCTTAGATTCCATTGTTATATCTACGCCAGAATCTTCAGAATCGAATGATATTATTTGATCTTCATTTTCATAAAAAGAATTAATTTCAATCATTTTATTTAATGCATAAACATTTATAGTATAGGTATCCCATTCTTGATTCGAAATACTTTCTTGAGCACCACTTAAAATTTTAGCAATTATTTCATTTATTTCTTCCATAAAATATTATTTAATTAAAAATTGTTGTTTTTTTATTTAAAATATAATTTTCTAATAAATTTATACTTGTTAAATGAACAATCTAAAAAAATAAGCTCTACACTTCATATCTTTAATAAAATCATCTAAAATAAATATTGGATAATCTTATTTTAATTATCTTCCATATTCAAATATTTTTCCTGTAGCCTCACCAATCATAGTAATATAAGCCTTTGTATCAACTATTTTTATATTCTCTATACTTTTTTTCCCTCCCAAAACCAAGGCAGGAAAATACCCATAACACTCACCATATTTAAGCTTAGGTAATTTATTTTTTACTTTCACATACTCTTTTGAATTAAAGTAATCTTTATCCTCAATACCATATTCAATAAAAATATTCAATAACCCTTCTATATTATCAATTACAAATCTATCACAACTCCTAATATCTATTCTATAACATCTATTTCCTTCATCAGGAGCTATTGTCCAATTTTCCCCGCCTTCCCATGCTATAGGTTCTCCTAAAGCAGTTATTCCAAAAATTATGGCTGGCTCTAACATTTTATCCACATAATGAAAGACAAACTCATATTCATCGGGATTAACAAGCTGTAAAAATCCATTTTCAAAAATTCCAAACCCCATAGTTTGCCAGATGTAGATTAGCTCTTGAGGTACAATATCTTTATATTTAGTAATCAATTCTTGAGGTACATCACTTATTTTGATGTAGCTATTTTTATTTCTATTTATAAATCTATCCATTAATTCCATAATTTTTTTTATAAAAGTTTTGTTCGGAATAAACATTTTATTTTGAATGAAGTATATGTTAAAACAATTAACTAATATCTTGCTGTCTTTTAATTTCTTCATCTTGACTATCTAGAATTCTAAATAATACATTCTTAGTGATTTTTTGATTTTCATCTAATTCTCTTGCCTCTTCATCTAACTCATAAATTGAATAAGATAGATGAATTTCATCAAGTATATTAATGATTTTCTTTAATAAAATAGATATATCATCGTGATCATTATAAAATAATACTCCAGTGAATACTGGTTCTTTCTTCTCTATTTTACATTTTATTTCACCTAAAGATGCCATAGTAAGTTGTTTTATTTTAAATAGTGACTTACTATCTATTTCTTTTTCATTTAATATAATTGCTATTCTAGACATATTTTTAAAATCATTATCTGTAGTAAGCTAATTTATATTAAAAATTGGACTTCTTGTCTAAACTCTATTATTTCATTTACCATAAACACTAATACCAGTTTTCTACTTTCCTAATCATTTCAACATGTGTAGCAGTATCTAAGATTTGAATATTATTAATGTCTCGTTTTCCTCCTAAAGGAATTAGAATTGGGCTTCATTGATTAAAATTTTTAGTAATACTTAAAAGATAGGTTTATTCTTTTCATTAAAGCTTGTGGTTATCTCTTGTTCGAATTCGTTAAAGTGATGCTTTAATAGATTATTTAGATAAGTATAGACAGATACCTTATTTTCGCCTATTACTTGAACTATACGGGTTAACTTTTTATGGAATTCAGGTCGAATATAAACCATTTTGCCATCTTTTGCTTTAGTAGATACTTCTTTTAAAAAAGTATCTACATAATTCTCTATACCCTTAGTCGCTTGTACTTGAGCTGATTCTCTTAATTGATTAAGTTTTTCCATTATAAAATAGGTTTGAATTTTTCATTAAAATACTGGGTAATCTCAGCGTTATACTGCTGTAGATGTTGCTTTAAGATATTGTCTAAATAAGAGTAAAGCGTAGTTTTTTCTTCTTTAGCTAGTTGGGTTATACGAAGTAATACTTCGTGATACTCAGGTCGGATATAAACAACCTTTCCTGCTCTTGATGAAGAAAATTCATTAATTAGAAAAAGCTCTTGGTATTTAGTAGTTGCTAATTCTTTCTTTGACTTCTTCTCTTTGACTTTTGTTACTTCTTCTTGGCTTAGAGGTTCTTCTTTTTCTTCTACGATAGGTTTAACTTGTTCTACAGACTTAACTTCTATATCACCACTCATGATATTCATTAAGTAGTCTTCATCGACTAACTCATTTCGAGTGTCTTTTTTTGATGGTTGGTTTATTGTTCCCATATTGTACATTTTTAAAGGTTTACATTTTACATTATGGATAGTTGTAAGCTTTAGCTTGTCGAAAACTTTACTCTTGTAAGTTTTTACACCAAGATTGTTTTAAAACAGCTTTAAAGCACTAATTAAAAGACAATTGCAAAACTTACTTTACTATCTTACAGCAAAGGAAATATATATACAGTTTGAAAACTTTAAAATGGAGTTTTAAGGTTACACTTGGCTCTTTAGTGTCAAATAGTAAGTGATTTCTTAATATGAAATTACTGTAGATTTTACTTTGTAAAATAGGTGGATTTAGTAATCGAAAGATTACAGCAAGTTATGTTTTGAGGCACTCGAAATTGAGATTCGAACTTTCAAAACGACTTGCTCTTGCAGAGGGCTGGAAAACTACTCCGAAGTCGTTAGTTTTTTTGAGAAATAGTAGATAGACTTAAAATAATAAAGGGTCTATGTGCTATAAAGTTACTTGCTCCTTCATGTGCAGTCTTATTCTTATATTTTACTACCCAATAACTAAATGTCGCCAGATTAATCCACTTGCTTTCCAATCCTCTACATGAAAGTAAACAAATTCTTGTCTGCTCATCTCTTTAGTATTTGAAGCAAACTTACTTCCTTATATTATGTTATGAAATATGTGGTTGCTCGGGTGGATACGTTAGAATGAAATTTTAATTAACCAAATTACAATCTTTCTTATATAGAAATATCGATTACTTGTTTTTTATAAAATTCTTGTAGTAGTATTCACAAATTAAAAAATGAAGAATTACTAAGAAAGACCTTGGCGTTATTAATAATTTGTTATAGAATTAAACCAAAAAAACAATCTTAGAGTTTTATGGTATAATTTAACTGTATTTCACATTTGTATTTTATGTTTATGATAAATAACTTAGTAAAACAATAAAAGATACACAAATAATCCATCGAAAAATGTTGAAATATATCTTAAATAACTTCCTTTTATTTTTCTTCCTCTTACCTACACTTTTGTTTTCACAAAGCAAAATCACAGGGCAAATCTTTGATGCAGAAAGCAATCCTATCGAGTTTGCTACAATCAATCTACAAACACATCATAATACCCTTGTAAAGACTGAATTTTCAGATGAGAATGGAAAATTTGAAATAGAAGAAAAAACAGGAATTTATTTTCTTGAAATATCATACTTAGGAAATTCACTTTATACGAAAAACATAAATCTTACCGAAAATATAGATTTAGGAATTATTGCAGTTGATAATTCGATTAAACTAGATGGAATAGTCATTACAAAAGACAAGAAGCTTATAGAAAAAAAAATTGACCGATTAGTTTTTAATGTAGAAAATTCAGTAACAGCCACAGGAGGAGATGTTTTAGATATATTAAAAATTACTCCACGAATTAAGGTTCAAAATGACCAAATATCAATGATTGGTAAAAGCGGAATGTCTGTAATGATTGACGATAGAATGACATATCTTTCAGGTAGTGATTTAGCTAATTATTTGAGAACATTAAAGTCTGATGAAATAAAAAGTATAGAAGTAATTACAAATCCTCCTGCAAAATATAGTGCCGAGGGAAATAGTGGGATTATCAATATTGTTACCAAAAAACAAAGACAAGATGAATGGAATGCAACCCTACGAAGTACCTATCAACAAGCAACGTATGCAACAGGATTAGGTGGAGCAGGATTTAATTTTAAGAAAAATAAAATCACTTTATCTTCAAACTTGAATTATACTAATGGCTCAAATGCACCTATTGAAAATAACACTATTGACTATTCTAACATCACTTGGAAAGAGAAAAATAAACGTAGAGATTTTTCTAAATCTGTTTCTGCAAGAGTAGGGTTAGACTATAAAATATCAAATAAAATATCAACAGGTTTTATTTACAATTACTCACACAGTACACCTGAAATAAGAGATAACGCAACCACTACTTTGTTCAGTCCCGAAACAAACTTTGTAGATTCTCTCATTATAACCAAAGCAAAAAATGAACGAAAAAGAATCTCTAATAATCTCAACTACCATTTTATATATGATATAGATACGTTAGGTAGAAAATTGTCGTTTGATTTTGATTTTTTCAATTTTAAGCTAAATTCAAACCGTGTTTTTCAAACAAACAATTACTATAATGATTTTACACCAATAGAGAACTCTTATAGTTCAGCAGATAATAAAGGAATTCAAAAAATTACCAATTATTCTTTCAATCTTGATATAGAGCACCCTTTTGATTGGGCTCATTTGAATTATGGTGGTCGTTTATCCTATATAAACACAAATAACAATTTTGAATATTATGATTTAACAAGTGGTGTACCTATTTTCGATACTTCTCAAAGTAATCAGTTCAAATATAAAGAAAATACACAAGCTGTCTATTTTTCAGCTCAAAAAGAAATTAGTGAAAAATGGGAAGCAAAAATTGGGTTACGTATAGAAAACACACAGCTAAAAGGTAATTCTATAACATTAAATCAGGAAAATGAATCGAAATATACCAAGTTATTTCCTACTGCGTATCTCTCATTTGTTCCGAATGATAATCATTCATTTTCTTTAAACTATAATAAACGTATAAACAGACCTAATTACAACCTTCTAAATCCATTCAAATGGATTGCTTCTCCTTATTCTTATTCAGAGGGTAATCCGTATTTGCAACCCTCTTTTTCCAATAATATAGAATTGGAGTACATTTTTAAAGAGAACTACATCACTACATTATATTTCTCTCATACTGATGACGGATTTGAACAGACAGCTATTTTAGATGCCGAAACCAATATTCAACAGACTACTCCTTTAAATTTTATAATTAACAAGACATTTGGGTTTAATCAAACCATAATCCTAAAACCACTAAAATGGTTGAACATTAATTTCTTTGGAGATGTCTATTATAGTAGTACAGATTCTAAAATACCTGTAACATTAGATTATTTAAAAGGTTGGAACGGTTTCTTTTCTATCAGCAATGATTTAATCTTAAATAAAGAAAAAACCTTTATGTTAAATCTCTCTTATAATTATACAGCAAAAGGAGTAGATAATTTGGACTATAACACATCATATAATCAATTAAATGCATCTTTAAGAGCATTATTTCTCGAAAAAAAACTTGTGATTTCTTTATACGCTAATGATATCTTTAGTTCCAATCGCCCTATTTATACAACTTATTCCCATAATATTAAAAATTCATTTAGAAATTATTATGATGAGCGATTTTTTAGATTATCAGCAGTTTACAATTTTGGTAAATCATTTAAAAGAAATAATAGAGAAATTAAAAATAGTGATGAAATAAACAGAACTAATTAAAAATATTCTTGCAAGAATAGACCGATGAAGAATAATGTCTTTAAACTTGATTCATTTTTTAACTTTAACTCATTAAAATTATGGGAAAGTCAAAAACCTTTTCAGAACTATCAAAAAGTATTGAAGTTCTGAATGAAAATGCTCAAGGGCAATTAAGAGGTGGATTTGCTGTTTTTTCTTCCAATGAATTAATCACAGATTTGGAAGATTCAAACAGTAGTTGCACAAATAATTGTCGTTGCAAAAACAAGAACAGAAGAAATTGCCAAGGGTGTTCAAATACATCAATAGACAGACCTTAATTCTAACTGTTTTTACAAAAAAAAGGAAGATCTTATATAATTTAGGTCTTCCTTTAATTTCAGCAATCAAAAATATGACTTATTATGAAATTTAGTATGTATAATTTATTTCTTTCTTTTGAAAGGAAAATGTTAGCATATAATTCAGTAAATGATAAATTTATGCTATTAGAGTATGCTCTTTATGATTTACTTCAAGCTGCCATAAATGAAAATAACCCAATAGGGCTTCAAGAAATACACCCAGATTATTTTAATGCTTTAATTCAAAATGGTTTTATTGTAAATAAAGAAAAAGATGAGTATGCAGAAGTAAGAGAGATAATTATAAATACAGACCAAGACGAAAGTTTTTTTAACATTATCATAAATCCAACAATGAACTGTAATTTTAAATGTTGGTATTGTTATGAAAATCACATTAAAAGTTCAAAAATGTCTGAAGACATAATTAAAAAAGTTTATAAACTTATTGATAATGTTACCTCTAAAGAAAAGACAAAAAGCCTATATTTGAGTTGGTTTGGAGGAGAGCCTTTGCTATATTTTAATAAAGTAATGATTCCAATATTGGAATATGCAAATCGTAAAACGATTGAAAAAAATATTGGCTTTGAATCAGATATAACAACAAATGGTTATTTAATAAATCAGAAAATGGTTGATAATTTCATTCAATATAATATAACACACAATCAAATTACATTAGACGGTCATCGTGATTTACACAACACGGTCAGAAATGTAAATGAAAAGAGAGGCTCTTATGATGAAATAATTAACAATGTTAAATTACTTTGTAAAAATAACATAAGTACAACTTTAAGGATTAATTTTACAAATGAAACCCTGAAAAGTGTTTTAAATATTATTGAAGACATTAGTGATATTAGCAACGATGACAGGGAATGGTTAGAAATTAGCTTTCATCAAGTGTGGCAAACAAAAGAAAAAGGAAATTTAGAATTATCAGAGAAATTAAAAACAATAAAGAAAACTTTTAAAAAGAATAACTTTTTCGTATCGGGAAATACACGAGATAACATTAGAAACTCTTGTTATGCTGACAAAACTAATGAAGTAGTAATTAACTATAACGGAGATGCTTTTAAATGTACTGCTAGGGATTTCACGAAAAACAATAGAGAAGGTATATTACAAGAAGACGGAACAATTGATTGGTTTGAAAAAAATACCACCCGATTAATGGCTAAATTAAATAATAAACCGTGTCAAACGTGTCCTATTTTACCTTTATGTGGTTCGGGTTGCTCACAAGTCGCCTT
Organism: Myroides sp. C6-3; assembly: GCF_050522425.1. Taxonomy (NCBI): domain Bacteria; kingdom Pseudomonadati; phylum Bacteroidota; class Flavobacteriia; order Flavobacteriales; family Flavobacteriaceae; genus Myroides; species Myroides sp. C6-3. The sequence goes on from NZ_JBMVQP010000017.1 coordinate 8,277, forward strand.
TGAAAATAATGGAGAAGATTATTGTGTTTATGATTTTGACATTGAAAAGAAAAAAGAAGTAGTAAGAGAACATTTTATAGAATGTATGAATTTGTAAATCAATGAAGTTTATTCCTCAACATGATCAAATGGATTGTGGTCCTGCCTGTTTGGCAATGATTACAAGTAAATATGGTAAAAATTATTCGTTACATTATTTAAGAGAAAACTCTTTTCTGACAAAAGAGGGAGTTTCTTTGTTGGGCATAAATGAGGCTTCAAAAAAAGTCGGGTTTGAAACATTAACAGCTAAATTGACAATTGATAAACTAATCATTGAAAAAGAATCACTTCCATGTATTTTGCATTGGAATCAAAACCATTTTGTAGTGTTAAAAAAAATCACAAAAAACACTTTTACAGGGAAATACTTTTTTCATATTTTAGACCCAGCACACGGATTTATTAAACTAAACGAAGAAAATTTTGCTAAATCTTGGATAACAGATAACAACAAAGGAGTTGCTTTTTTTTTGAATCCAACAGAGGATTTTTATAAACAATCTCCTCCAACAGAAGAAAAATTATCCATTAAACATCTTATCAGATACTTATCCCCTTTCAAAAAGCAGATAAGTATAATGTTTATTTTACTTCTTTTGGGAAGTTTACTGAATTTTATTTTTCCTTTCCTTACCCAAAACCTTATAGACAAAGGAATAAACTCCAAAAACCTAAATATCATTTCTCTGATTTTATTAGCTCAATTAGGTGTTTTTTTAGGAGTAATTACTTTTGAAATTATCCGAAATTGGTTAATGCTTTTTGTAGGCACAAAAGTAAGTATCAATATTATTTCCGAGTTTTTAAACAAACTTTTAAAACTTCCTATAAAATATTTTGATACCAAAATGATGGGAGATTTTAACCAACGTATTCAAGACAACGAAAGGATTGAAAATTTTTTAACCTCACAAAGTTTAACAACGTTTTTTTCAATTATCACATTTTCAGTATTCTTTGGAGTTCTTTTATATTATGATTACAGAATATTATCAGTTTATCTAATTTTAACGATTATATCAATTTTATGGTCTTTTTATTGGTTAAGAAAGCGGAAAGTTCTTGACTATTTTCGTTTTCAATATCTAAGTGAAAATCAAGAATCTATCTACGAAATGCTCAATGGAGTAACCGAAATGAAATTGAATCAATATGAAGATTTTAAACGTAATGAATGGGAAAAAATTCAATACAAATTATTCAACCTTAATATACGTATTTTAAAAATTAACCAACTACAATTATCAGGGTTTGATTTTTTTAATCAGATTAAAAATATTTTGGTTACATTTATTGCTTCCACTTTGGTAGTAAAAGAAACGATGAGTTTAGGGGAATTATTAGCTATTTCTTATATTATCGGACAAATGAACTCTCCCATAAATCAATTAGTTGTTTTTTTCCGTTCTTTGCAAGATGCCAAGTTAAGTATAGAACGATTAAACGAAGTACAAACTCATAAAGCAGAAGAACATCAAAATCAAAAAACACTTCTTTTACAATCAAGTAAAGGAATTGAAATTAAAGATTTATCATTTCAATACGAAAGTTCAAAATCTCCTGTTGTATTAAAAGACATTAATTTTACAATTCCAAACGGAAAAATAACCGCTATTGTTGGAGCAAGTGGAAGTGGAAAAACTACTTTAATGAAATTGCTTTTGAGGTTTTATGACCCAACAACAGGAAAAATATTTTACAATGATGAGGATATTTTAAGTTTATCCCCAAAAAATATTCGTCAGAATTGTGGAGTTGTTATGCAAGACGGATATATTTTTTCTGATACTATCGAAAGAAATATAGCAACTGGAGATGAAATTATTGATAAAGAAGCTCTTGATAAAGCAGTTAAAATTGCTAATATCGAAAGTTTTATAGAAAATTTACCTTTAGGATATAATACAAAAATAGGAGCTTCGGGAAATGGTATTTCAGGAGGACAAAAACAACGAATACTAATATCAAGAGCAGTTTATAAAAACCCTCATTACATATTTTTTGATGAAGCTACGAGTGCTTTGGATGCCGAAAATGAAAAAGTAATTCATGATAATTTGCAGGAATTTTTCAAAGGAAAAACCGTTTTGATCATAGCACATAGACTTTCAACTGTAAAAAATGCAGACCAAATAATTGTATTAAAAAATGGGGAAATTGTTGAAAAAGGGAGTCATAATGAATTGGTTAAAAGTAAATCTGATTATTATAATTTAATAAAAAATCAATTAGAATTAGGTAACTAAAAAGCATAGCGTCATATAATACTAAGTTTTCGACTTCCCTAAAAGGCACAAGATGAAAACTCGTAGAACAGTATAACAGGGAACTTATAATATATTATACAGTTTCGAATTGTTTTCTATAAAATAATTGATTAGTATTTATATTAGAACTAAATAGACGTTTTTATTTCACTGTAATTAGAGTAGCATATTTAAGAGGACTGAAAGTTCCATTTTTATTAAAATCAATTATTAAACATTATATTTGACATTGAATCAAACGATTCCAATCATAGTTTAAAACTTTCCGAATAAGGTGCTCACTGTAATTTTAAAAAGTGAACATCCCTATTTATAAGGCATACGGTATAAAAGAGGCAATCCCTCTTTCTCCGCAAAGAAAACCGATAACGAGAGTTATCGGTTTTTTTTGTGTCTATTTACCTTTTTTTGGTTAGCTGTGATGAGTTGAACATCCCTAAATACGGTTGATCGTTTTTTTTATAAAACGAGGGGATTCAAAACGAAATAAATGGTTTGTAAGACGTTTATGCTTTTTTCAATATCGTATTTTATTAGTGTTTATTTAACATAGTACTATTTATTTGCTGTTATCAATATTGTGTTAATTTAAATGTGATTTCGGTTGGTGATTTCTTAACTATTTGTTTGGTTTAATATAAAACGACAATGTAGATCCTAGTTTTTTAAACAAATAGATTAGCAATCTAAATAAAACCAATTAAAATGAAACACGTATTCTTTAAAGCTAGTTTATTGCTAATGATGTTCTTACATAGTGTAACTAGTTTTAGTTCAGAGAGCAAAAAAAGAAAAGTTCTCTTCGTTATTTTAGATGGTATCGCCTATGATATGCTATCTGAAAAAGTTAGTCCTACCTTGATGAAAATTGGAAAAGAAGGGTACTTGACTAAAGCTTATGTTGGAGGAGGAAAAGACACCTATAGTCAGACTCCGACAGTCTCAGCTGTTGGTTATAATAGTTTAATTACTGGAACTTGGGTGAATAAACACAATGTATTTGGTAATTCAATTAAAGCGCCTAATTATAATTATCCGACAATTTTCAAACTTGTTAAAGACCTTGCACCTACTAAAAAGATTGCTGTATTTTCTACTTGGATGGACAATAGAACAAAACTAATAGGAGAGGGGCTTCCGCAAACCAATTCATTGAAAATGGATTATTCTTTTGATGGTTTTGAACTTGATGATAGACTTTTTCCAAAGGACAAACAAAGTGACTATATCAAAGAAATAGACAACATAGTAGTTCATAGAGCAGATGAATATATTAGGAAATATGCTCCGGACGTATCATGGGTATATTTACAATATTCAGATGATATTGGACATCGATTTGGCGATAGTCCAGAATTAAATCAAGCCATTGCTTTTGAAGATGAGTTAGTAAAAAAACTGTATGCCGCAGTTGAATACAGAGAAGAAGAAATGAACGAAGATTGGCTTTTCATTGTTACGACAGATCATGGGCGCACAGCCGAGGACGGTAAACATCATGGAGGTCAAACGGATCGTGAAAGAAGTATTTGGATTCTGTCAAATAAGAAAGAGCTGAACAATTATCCCAAGGCCTTTGAACCATCTATTGTGGATATACTACCTACGATGCTTAGCTTTTTAAATTTAGAGGTAGAAGAAGAGATCAAGCGTGAGTTTGATGGTAATAATTTGTATGCACCTATTTTAATTGATGACTTAAAAGCCCAAGTGAACGCAAATCAATTAGCTGTGTCTTGGGAAGTTGCACCCGAAGTGTCAAATGAAAAAGGGGAGTTATGGATAGCCACGACAAATAATGTGAAGGAAGCAGGTAAAGATGCGTACAAACTACTAAAGACCGTTAAGTTAGGCGATGGTAAGGCAAGCGTAAAGTTGTCAAAACAAGATACGTCTAGTTTTTATAAGCTATATCTTAAATCTGAAGGAGGTAATTTGAACACCTGGATTAGTAAATAAACGAAGGATGAAAACATATTTAAGTATACTAGCAACGTTTATTTGTGTGGTAGCAATTGCTCAAACCAAGAGAACGGGAATTGTAATTGATAAGGGATCCGGAGAGCATTTAATCGGTGTATCTGTTGTATTGCAAGGCACTGATAGAGGAACAATGACGGACTTAGATGGGAAGTTCGCCATTGAAGCAGATGACACAGATGTATTGGTTTTTAGTTATATAGGATATCTTGATTTCAAGATGGCAGTAGGAGATAAAAAAGATTTTACTGTTCCTATGAATTTTGCTAACCAAGGGCTTAACGAAGTTGTGATAACGGCGCTTGGAATCAAAAAAGAGAAACAAGCCTTGGGCTATGCCGTACAAGAAGTCTCTGGAGGAGAGTTTGAAAAAGTAAAGCAAAGTAATGCAGTAAGTTCGTTAACAGGAAAAGTAGCAGGATTAACTATAAAAAATTCAGGTGATTTTTTTCAAAACCCAGAGGTTAATTTAAGGGGAGCTAAACCCTTGATTGTCGTTGATGGAATTCCAGATCGAACGGCTGATTTTTGGAGAATAAACTCAGATGATATTGCCAGTATGAGTATCTTAAAAGGAGCTACTGCTTCAGCTTTATACGGTTCAGTAGGACGTAATGGAGCGATCATGATTACAACCAAAAGAGGAAAGGAAGGTAAATTGAGTGTATCTTTTAATAATTCAACAATGTTTCAGACTTCTTTTTTAAGAAAACCAAAACGTCAGACCACTTATGGAAACGGAAATCACGGAGGATACGCCTATATCGATGGTTCTGGTGGAGGAACAGAAGGTGGAGGTTGGATTTGGGGACCTAAATTAGATCAATTGGATCCAACGACAGCAAGTGGTTATTGGGAAACTACCCAATACAATAGTCCTATAGATCCTACCACAGGGGAGTTAAAACCAATTCCCTTTCTTTCAAGAGGAAAAAACAACGTAGAGAATTTCTTCAGAACAGGTGTATTACAGTCAAATAACGTATCCGTAGATTGGGGAAGTGATAAGGCAACATTTAGAATGTCTTTGTCTAACCAGTACCAGAAAGGAATTATTCCTAATACAGACTTGAACAATACTTCATTTGCTGTAGGGGGACAATTAACACCCAATGAGAAGTTAAAAGTAGGAGGTAAGCTCAGTTATAACAAACAGTTTACAGACAATTTCCCAGAAATAGGATATGGACCTACTAATTATTTGTATAATCTATTGCTTTGGACCGGTACGGATGTAGATGTACGGGACTTGAGAAATTATTGGAAGCCTGGGCAAGAGGGAGTTCAACAAAGACACTTTAATACCTCGTATTACAATAACCCTTATTTTCAAGCCTATGAGTACCAAAGAGGGTATGATAAAAATAGTGTATTTGGTAATTACTTTATCGAATATGAATTTCTAGATGGAATAAGCTTTAAGTCGACTGGTGGAATGAATTATTACGGTTTGGAAAGAACGTATAAAGAGCCTAAGAGTTATATTGGTTATGGTGATAAATCACGTGGTAACTTTACCGTTTTGGATGAGAATTTATTTGATATTACTACTGATTTCGGAATAAAAGTAGAGAAAGACATCACAGATTTACTTTCCTTATCAGGAGAGGTAGCTTATTCTAGATATCGCAGAAATTGGAATAATCTAAGTAGTGCTACAGATGGACTAACGATTCCTAATTTTTATAGTTTGGACAATAATGCGGGACCAACAATAAGATCGTCAAACCGAAAGGAAAAAGAGGGAATTAATAGCTTCTATGGTTTTTTAGATTTATCCTATGACCAAACTTATTTTCTTTCTTTAACAGGTCGTAATGATAAGGTTTCTACACTACCTACTCAAAATAATAGTTTCTTTTATCCGTCTATAGCTTCATCTGTTGTAGTGTCCAATATCATATCGATGCCAAGTTGGATTGATTTTGCTAAGGTTAGAGGTTCTTGGGCTAGGGTATCAGAAGGGCGTATTGGATCTAATCCATATAGCCATATTCAAGGATATGAAAAAGGAACAACCTGGGATGGATTGCCTTCGACGTACTTTGGAAATACACTGATGAGTAGCGATTTAAAACCAGAAACATCCGATACATGGGAAATCGGTACTTATATGCGATTTTTCCAAAATAGATTGGGTATCGATTTTACGTATTATCAAGCTAAGGATTTTAATAATTTAATCTATATGCCTGTTTCTGATGCTACAGGATATGAAAATAGACTGATCAATGGGGATGAGTTTGTGCGCAAAGGTTTCGAAATCGTATTAGATGGGCGCCCTATTCAAAATGAAAATTTTGAATGGTCCACTACGCTGAATTTATCCCACTATAGAAAATACCTAAATAAGCTATCGAATAACCGTACAATGACGGATAAGAACATTAAGCAAGGGGATCGCATAGATGGTCTTTATATTGATCAGTATCAGACAGATAATGAGGGTAATGTTATTTATCGAGACGGATACCCTGTAGCAGATCCGTACAAGAGATTTATTGGAAATAGCGACCCTGATTGGGTATTTGGATTGACAAATACATTTAATTATAAAGACTTTACCCTGAGTTTCACTTTGGATGGACGTCTAGGAGGAATGATGTTTTCTCGTACGAATCAAAAAATGTGGTGGGGTGGAGTTGATGTAGGAACAGTTAATTCGTATAGAGATGATGCTAATGCAGGAAAAAATACTTATATCGCAACTGGTGTGAAGGTCGTTTCTGGTGAGGTTAGTTTTGATAGCCATGGAAACATTGTCTCAGATACACGTGTATTTGCGCCAAATGATGAAGCGGTTAATTATATTTCTTATATGCAAACGACAAGTAATAATTCAGCTAAAAACTACCATTATTACAAACAAGACTTCATCAAGCTAAGAGATCTAACATTGACTTATACGCTGCCGAAAAAGGTTGTTGAAAAAACGCCATTTAGTGCTTTTAGTGTTTCTTTTATAGGCAGTAATTTATGGTTGAGCTCTAAGATTAAAAATGTGGATCCTGATTCAGGAGTTGATGCACTACAAACACCATCGATGAGAAGTATAGGTTTTAATTTAAATGCAAAATTCTAACAATGAAAAAGATAATATACACTTCACTTTGTTTACTATCCGTTTGGTTTATGAGCTGTGAAAAAATTGATGAATTACAAGACGATCCCAATCGCGTTTCTAGTTCTACTCCTGATTTGATTTTTACTGCTATTCAAATCGCTGCGTCAAATAATATTTCAACCTCTGCTGCGTTGGCAACAAGACAGTTAGGGAATACAGATGGAGTGTCAGATCATCAGTATTACAATTGGCAACGCGCTGGTTTTGACAATTATTTTAAACTGAAGCAAATTAGTAAATTAAAGCAAGAAGCTATTCATTATGATGCTCCAGTATATTTAGCTTTGGCCAAATTCTATGAAAGTTACTTTATTGTAGAAACCACATTGCTGTTTGGCGATGTTCCTTTTAGTGAAGCAGTGCGCATAGAACAAGAGATCACATCTCCTGCGTATGATGCTCAAAAGGATATATTCGTACAAGTGCTTCAAAACTTAAAGGAGGCAAATGAAGAGTTGGCTCAAATAGAGCAAGTGATTAAAGGAGACATCCTCTATAAAGGAGAGGTGTATAAATGGAGAAAGTTAGTGAATTCATATACTTTAAAAGTACTACTCGATTTGTCTGTTAAGTCCAACGATCCTGATTTAAAGGTAATTCAGACATTTAATGAAATCGTATCGAATCCATCAAAATATCCGATTTTTGAAAATTTAACTGATTCAGCCTTTTTAAATTACGTAGATAGTAAAACGAATCAATATCCCTATTTTAATAATAATAGTCTTCAAACTGCGTTTTATCTCGAAGAGTCTTTTGTTGAGAAACTGAAAGACTTAAAGGATTCGCGTTTATTTTCAATGGCTGATATGATTAATGAAAGAGTGGATGATAACAAAGAGAATTTTGCTAATTATGGAGGAATTAAAGGAAGTGATGCACTTCAAGATAATGTCAAAAAAGTAATGCAAGGCAAAGTCTCTAGAATTAACGCAAGATATTATCTAGATCCTGTCAATGAGCCAAGTGTACTTTTGAGTTATTGGGAGCTCCAGTTTGTGTTAGCTGAGGCATCCGAACGTGGATGGATCCCTAATAAAACAGAAGAATACTACACGAATGGAATAAAAGCTTCCTTTGCGTTCTACAAAAAACAAAGCACTCAAGCGTATCTCGATCAGGAAAAAGTTGTTTTGAATGGGGTGAATAATTTAGAGCGCATTCTCACTCAAAAACATATTGCTAGTTTTATGAATTCGGGTTGGCAAAGTTTCTTTGATAATAGAAGAACGGGTTATCCTGTATTTAATAATGATGGGACAGGAGTTTTAAATGGAGGACGAATACCAAAACGTTGGATGTATCCTAATTCAGAATCGATCAATAATGATACAAATTTGAATCGAGCTATTGATCAACAGTTCACTAATGGAGATAATATATATGAATTAATGTGGCTATTGAAATAGCATATTTGCATTTTTTCTGATTACAGGGCAGATATACGAGCGTATATCTGCTTTTTTATTTATCCATTTGAAGGATATCCTTTTTTAACCTAGCATTTAGCGCGACCTTTCGTTCAGCTCGCGCATTGGTAGCTTTGCTCTTGAAGGGATAAAACCAACCCCTATGTTCTTGTATTACTTGTGTTGGATGTTATTCATATTATTTTTGATAAAAAATAATAACTGCTTATAATTGCCAAATTTGTCAGGAGATAAAATAAAGGAGCTTTTATCCACTAAAACAATTTCACTGAAGTGAAATCCATCACTTATCTGCCCTGTTTTTCCTTGTAAGAAACTTTTGTGTTGATTAATTCGTACAATATCTTGATACGGTATAATTTTTTTTCTCAATCCTAAGAAATATTGAATTTCTATTGCCTTATTTCTGACAATTATTTTTGTGACTTTTAAAAAATCAACTGTTCCAAGGAGTACAAATAAAATAATGGCAAAGATAAAAGCGCGCGCTATTCTTTCTTTTGACGGATAGTAATTTCCATTCAAAAATTTAAGGCATATCCCAAGGCTAACAATAGCAGCGAAATAACCAAAAATTAATTTCAAAATGTACAGCTTTCTAAATTTGGAAGTTACGATGGACATTGAATTAGTTATAAATAAAGGGTTTTATGGTTTAAGACTTACTCTGATTCACACGATTTGGCTTATTTTGAATATTCTTGGATTAGCTTCTTTATTTTTTCATCTGTAGTATAGAGAACTACAACACCTTCCATAGCAACAGCACCAAATACAGAGGTCGATTCTGGTCCTTTTTGAAAGTAATAGATTTTATCAATATTCGACACCTGGAGTTGCTCAAAAATAAATTGACGGTCTTTGTGAAGAAGAGGATCGATTTGTATGGATTCTTCCCCTTTATTATAGAAAATTACATGCAGAATTTTCTTGCCACACACCGTTGCTTGTTCGTCTACATACTCAAGATAAGGCGAACGCAGATAAGAAGCAGAAGTATACTGAGGTTTATACAGTGTATCGCTATAGAGTTTGTTTGTGATTAAGTCTAACTTTTTTGCGTGCTCTTGTTCTTCTTGTAACTGTGCCAAGTACTCTATATTATCTTGTGCTAAAGCACAAGGTGTAGCTTGATTTTGTCCATATCCTTGGGTACAAAAAAGAAGAAGAAGAACTAAGCTGAGTTTGATTGAAAAATGCATAAGCAGTTGTTTGTTTAACGTAACTAAAGATAACAATAAAAAAAATAAAGGGTAGAATAACTGTTATAAAGGCACTATAACGTGTAGTATTTCAGCTAGTTTTTAACTGTAGTTGGTTTTTTAGTTTTTCGTCGATGGAGAAGGTAGAATACCAGAGTTCCTGTCGCATAGAGTACACAATCTATCCAATCGCTCGTGTAGCGTGTGTGGTGTTGAGGTAAATACCATTCAAAGTAAAGGCAATAAAACAATGTTATTGCAATAAGGAGAGGGAGGGGAAGTTGTAGGTGTTCCTCTTTTTTCATTTTTTGAGCTACAACTTGACAAATGCTGAGAACAAGTGGAAGGGTGAGAAAATCATTGACATAGTTATTGATCCAAGTGGGTATGGGGTATTGGATTTGCTGTAGCCCATAAATGGAACAAGCTAAAACTAGAGCAAAATAGAATAAAATTTTTCTCATGCATCAAATACATTAAGCAGCAATCATGCCAATGAGATAGGCAATTCCCGCAGCAATTCCCGCAACAATAAGCCAAATGGCGTTGAAGATCATAAAGAGTACTCGTATAAAAGGATTGCTGTGGTTGCGCCATTTTCGGATGATTCGCTCCACTTGGGTCGGTTCTCTACTGAGTTCTTTCTGAATGCGCTCTTCTTTAACGCGCTGTTGTTCTAACTGACGTTCTAAAATGAGGTTGATAATCGCCCCACAGTGGGTGCAGTAGTCTGTATTTAGATTTTCTGTTTGACAGTGTTTGCAAGTAATATAATGCTTACTCATGATGGCGTATAAATTAAAGGGTATTTGTTTTTTTGTTTGGTACAAAGTTGCAACATTTTTTAGCGTACAAAAGGGTGATTCACAACCGAACTTGTGCTAAAAATACGCCTTTTTTATGAGACGACCTTTTTTGTTCGTTTTGATTGAATTATTCCGTCAACATTAAAGTTAAAACTCCCCCTGGTTTAGTCCCTCTATACGCTATAATGACCTGTAAAAGAACGAAAAGAGTTGGGATCATAAGAGAATTATTTCTCCTTCTAGGTGGACTATTTGCAATTCGAACTGTTTTTAAATAGCAATTACCTCTTTTTTTTTAGTGATAAATTAACGAAATAAAAATCTATTATCTTTATTTAGACTAATTATGCGTTTGTTTTGACTTCATTCTAACGATATTATAGAATATTTTGCAAATAACAAAGCTTTGTTTTTAATTAGATTTAATATAAATAGTTTTGTAGGATAATTAAAAACACCATTTATATGAATCATTTATACACAAAATTTAGTTCAACTCAGGGGCGATTGTGCTCCTTATTCTACTTGTTTAACGCGTATAGGAATGCGTATTCCCATCGTTTTTTTAGTTAATTAATCACCTCAAAACAAAACACTATGTGTATCAATAAAATTAAGCGTTTGTTTTATTTACTCGCTTTATTTACCACGGGCTTTTTTACCAGCCAAGCACAGGATTTTAGACCCGTTACTTCCCAATCCTTTGATGGGGTTTTTTTGGAAATGCTGCGGCTATAGATATAAACAACGATGAATACCCAGATTTAATTTACTCTGGCGCAATAGCGGGGTATTCCATCGGAAATACGTCTGTCTTTTTAAATGAGCAGGGAGAGTTTGTTCCATTAGAAAATGAGTTTTCATTGATCATGTATTCTGCAATAGCTGTAGGAGATATCAATGGGGACGGGTTAATGGATTTCGTTATTACGGGAGTTCGCAATGAACCTGGCGTTCCCCCTAATACCAAAGTGTTTGAGATCTATTATAACTTGGGAAATAACACTTTTAGAAAACGCGATGATACGGGGATCTCACCTGCGAGTTGGGGGTCCGTTCACATTGCTGATTTAAATGGAGATGGACGTGCAGATATTTTTGTCAATGGTCAAGGGGTATCTGGCAATATTTCTAATGTCTATTTTCAACAAGAGGATGGGAGTTTTGTCCTTTCAGAGAATAGTTTTATAGGAACCTATTTTAGTGCTTCTGCTATTTTTGATGCAAATAGCGACGGCTTATTGGATATTTTGATTACTGGATTTGGATCTGATCAAGGGATTACCACATCTCAAGCTAAATTGTATTTAAATAAAGGAGAAGGGGTTTTTATAGAGCAAGAATCAGGCCTTGGAGGCGTTCATTTCCCGTCTATTAGTGTAGCAGATTTTGAGGGGGATGGTGATCTGGATATCTTGATCATGGGGATTAATTTGGCATCAAATACGAGATCTCTTATTCTCTATCTCAACGATGGCACAGGAAGTTTTACACCTTCTTCTTTTGAGTTTGAAGGTTTAGCAGGAGGAAGTTGTGCTTTGGTAGATTATAACAAGGATGGGTTTTTAGATGTTTTTGCCTTTGGTGGAAACAGCAATAATGTAAATCAATCGTATTTTTACGATAATCACAACAACGAATCTTTTACGCTCAATGAGGTAAATTCAGCAGTTGTTCCAGGATTGTATAATTCTAGTGCAGTATGGTTTGACTATGACAATGACGGTGATTTAGATTTGTTTGTTACGGGATACAATGATGGAATCACCCAAGCCATTTTATTTGAAAATACAATTGATTATTGTGAGGCTTCTGTCGAATACACCGCTCAAGCGATAACAAAGGTTAGTCTTGCAAATCTTGTTAATGAAACTGAATCTACGGTTGGGGGGACTACACCTGGGTATATCAATTTTACCGAGATGACAGCTAATTTGCAAAAAGGAGAAACCTATACTTTAAGAGTAAAAGGAAATACCGATGGGGCTTTTACTCAAGATATTCGTGTGTTTATCGATTGGAATCAAGATCTCCAATTTGATATGGCAACGGAATACTACGCTGCATCCCTTGAACCTTCAACAGGAGTAGATGACGTTGAAGCTGTATTGACGATTCGCGTTCCGGATAACGCTGTTTTGGGTGATACGCGTATTCGTATTATCAAAGATCATTGGACAGCGTATGAAGAAGATGAAATTAGCGGTTGTTTAGATGCTTATTACGGGCAAATTCACGACTATACGGTAAATATCGCAGAGGCTACTGTGGAGCCTGTATGTAATAATGACGAACCGGGTATGAATCCTGGAGATACAGGTTGTGTTAGTTTTGTGTACAATGGGCAACAAGTAATCTATACAACCGTACGTGCTGCTGATGGAAGTATTTGGCTTCAACAAAACTTAGGTAGTGACCAAGTTGCTACTGCTGCAACAGACCAAATGGGATATGGTGATTTATTTCAATGGGGACGTTGGGATGATGGACATCAAAACCGAAATTCACCAGTGTCTTCGGCTACTGTATCTCCGAATAATCCTTTGGGAGTGGGACAAAGCAACGGTGGATTTATTTTGAGTACACCAATATGGTGGGAAGAGGGAACTATTAACGATACTTGGAATGCAACGACAGTAGAAGGAATATCGGCTACAGATGGGTGTGATCCTTGTAAAGCTTTAGGTGAAGGATGGCGTTTACCAACGCAGGAAGATTGGGGAGCTGTAATTCAAGCGGAATCAATCAGTAATATACAAGCTGCTTTTGATAGTAACCTTCGTTTGCCAATGGCCGGTACTAGAGGTACTAGGGGAGTGTATGGTGAAGGTAAAGGGTATTATTGGAGTTCAACGGCCTCTCCTGATAATGGAGCCTTAGCTAAATATGTATATATTAATGATAGAAGGATAAATTCCGAATTTAGTGGATATCGTCAACGAGGAAATTCTGTTCGCTGTATTAAAGCAGCAAAAGCTGTTGTATCAGCGTATTGTGAACCTGAAGTTGGCAACGGATCTTATAGTTTGCCAATCTATGAGTTTACGTTTGATGGACAGACAAAAACGAGTGGAGATGGAACCAATCAAGCACCTCCTTATGAAGATTTTACGGCAGAAGTTTTAGAAGTTGAACAAGGACAAACGTATGATGTGGTTGTAAAGGGAAAAACAGATGGTCAAAACAATATTTTAGTACGCGCTTATATCGATTTCAACCAAGACTTTACCTTTTCTGAAGAGGAAAGCATTGATTTAGGTTTCTTGAACAATATTGGTGGAGAGAGAGGAGAGCTTACAGCGTCGATTCAAATTCCCGCATCTGCATTAGCTGGCTCAACGAGAATGCGTATTGTTAGTATGTACCACAACCCGGAGAGTACACAGGCAAATTTAAAAAATGTACCTTGTCCGGTGGGTTACTATTTAGGTCAGGTAGAAGATTATACGATAAATATTAGTAATGGAATTCCTGTAACAGGGGTAGAAGTATCAACTGAAAATGATAGCCCAACCGAAATTACGACTGAAAATGGTACATTACAATTGGTTGCTCGTGTACTTCCAACTGAAGCCGATCAAACTGTGGTTTGGTCCATTACAGCAGGTGAAGATTTTGCAAGTGTGGATCAAAATGGTTTAGTAACAGCTCTTGAAAACGGAGAGGTTACGGTAAAAGCAACTTCTGTTCGAGACAATACCAAATTTGCTGAACTGACCCTTATGATCGATATTGAAGCCCTTCGTTGTCCAGAGATGAACCTAACAGTAGGACAAATTGAAGAGGAAAAAGCAACACTTGCGATTGCATCTCGTGCAACGGCTTTTGAAATAGAATATGGTGTGGAAGGATTTGAAAGAGGAGAAGGAACAACGCTTTCCATGACTTCATCCACCCAATTAATAGAGGGATTAACGGCAGAAACAACGTATGATGTTTACGTTCGTACATCAACTTGTGAAGCTTGGCAAAAAGTATCCTTCACTACAATCAAATTAAAAGAACAAGTAATCACCGTTGAGGATGTAAGTAAAGTATATGGAGATGCTCCTTTTGCAGTAGGTGAAGCTAGTAGTCATTTGCCTTTAACGTATACGAGTACGAATGAGACTCTTGCTGTTGTGGAAAATGGTTTACTTACCATTAAAGGAGCAGGTGAGGTTGAGATCATCGTCAATCAAGCTGGAAATGACGAATACTTAGCTGCAGAGGAGGTTCGCTTTGTACTACAAGTAGCTAAAGCACCTTTAACTGTTAGGGCTACAGATCAAACCAAAGTATATGACGGGGAGGTGTATACACAGTGGACCGTAAATTACGATGGTTTTGTGTATAATGAAAATGCTGCGGTATTAACAGGGGACCTTCTTTTTGGAGGAACAGCTGTAGAGGCTACACAGGCAGGAGATTACCTTGTTGAGGTACGTGGGTTAGACTCGTCAAATTATGCGATTGCTTATGAAACTGGACGTTTTGAAATTACAAAAGCTCCATTGCTGGATATTGTATTTGAAAATGGTCAATTTGAGTATGATGGAACAGCTAAATCAATCCTAATTACGCAAAACTTACCAGAAGGAGTAACCGTGACTTATGTTGGAAACAACCAAACTGAAATTGGAACTTATAGGGTTACAGCACTGCTAAACGGTGGAACAAATTACCAAGATAGAGAACTAGAAGCAAGGATGATTATTCGTCATCAATTAGCTGGTTTGGTATTGGAGGATGCTGTTTTCGAATATGATGGCACGGTGAAAGCACTTGCTGTTAGAGGTGAATTACCAGAGGGAGTAACCGTATCTTATGCGAATAACGAAAAAATAGATGCGGGGACCTATCGAGTAACTGCTACAATTTCTGGTGGGGAACGCTATGGAGATCTTGTATTAACGGCTAATCTAACGATTACAAAAGCGAGAATAGAGGGAATTACATTAGCGGATCAAACGTTTGTTTACGATGGAACGCCAAAATCAATTTTTGTGAGAGGCCCTATTCCACGTGGAGTAACGGTAGAGCACTTAAACAATGGTAAAATTGATGTGGGAAGCTATCAAGTAGAAGCGAAAGTTAACGGAGGAACCAATTATTCCGATCAGTATTTAACAGGAACGCTGACTATTGTAAAAGCAGATCAAACGCTTACTTTTGACGAACTTACAACGCTTATTTTAGATGAATCGGAAGATTTTCAACTGCAAGCGAGAAGTACTTCGTCTTTACCTATACAGTATACCTATACTTATTCGGATACAAAACCTGCAGCTGAAGTAAGCGAATCAGGGTGGGTAACACGCAAAAAAGTGGGAGAGATTACAATTACCGCTAGTCAAAAAGGAGATAAAAATCACCAGGATGCTATAGCAGTAACTCGTACGTTGCGTATCGTAAACAATGATGCGACGATCCATGACTTATGGATTGACGGAGAAGCCTATCAAGTAGAGCAAAAAGAGATCTATTACTTTATCGAATGTCAAGATGAAAAAACTGAAGTAAGTTTTAAAATTGGCGTAGACGAAGGGGCTCAAGTGGATCCAACAAGCGAATTTGTTATTCGCGTTCCAAAACCGGGGATTTACAAACACACGGTTACGGTGACTTCTCAAAATGGACAAGTAAAAGAGAACTATGTGATTATTGTTGAAAAAGCATTTGCCTTTCAAGAAATTGCGCACAAGAAGTTCAATAATACGTTGTTGATTAACAAAAATCCACAAACCAATGGAGGGTATCATTTTGTAGGATTCCAATGGTTTAAGAATGGAACTCTTGTTTCGGAAGAACAGGTTTATTCTGTAGGAAACACTGGGGTTCTGGATTATAGAGATGTTTACCACGCTATAGTAACCACGAAAGAGGGAGAGCAAATCCACGTATGTCCAATGGTCGATGTACAAGATCGCGTGGGAGAAATTAAACTATATCCAAATCCAGTAGTTTCTGGGCAACCTACAACGTTGTCTGTTCCTGTTTCGGGAATTGAACTAAGAGGAATTCCAGTTCAGATTTACAACCTTGGCGGACAGCTATTGCACACGGTATTTATGGACGGAGAAATCACGGAAATTACCTTACCTCAAAGTATGCCTAGCGGTATGTACATGGCCGTATTCGAATTAAATGGTCAAAAAGAGTCAATCAAATTTGCAGTAAAGAAGTAAGATGAAAACAATAAAAATAACAAGCTTGGTTGTTTGTTTACTCCTAGGAGTAAGCACAACCAAGGTCATGGGACAAGAAATAGAATTCGCTGTTTTAGGAGGTTTAACAGGAAGTAAAAAACCAAGCATGAGTCTTAGTGATGGACAAACATTTGGATTTTCTGCACTTTACTTGCATCCTATCAAGGACAATCTCTCCTTTGGAGCAGGATTGGAGTTTGGAGCGTACAGTGTGACGAAAGAACTGAATAATTACAAAGGAGCTATTTCGTCTATTGACGGACAAGGAGATGCTTTTGAATTTCGCTATGCTATGGCGAAATTCAAAGAAGATCTCAAGGGGAATTATTTGAGTATTCCCCTAAAAATACAGTATGAAGGACCAACATTGGGAAGTGAAAACCTTCGTTTGTACGCTGCTGTAGGATTGAAATACCAGTTGTATTTTAAAGCGAATTCTAAACGCAACCTAGAAGATTTGCAAACAAGTGGATACTACCCCCAGTGGGATGCTGAATTGTTTGGACCCAAAGGAGTGGGCTTTGGAAAACTAGGCGATAAAAGCGAAGAGGAAAAACTCAAGTTAAACAACGGTTTTTTTGTGCTTGGTGAAGTAGGCGTAAAATATACTTTATCTGAAGATCAATCGCTGTATATAGGTATTTATGGCGACTGTGATTTAGGAGGAACAAACAAAGAAAACACAGCGTTATTGACGTATAAAAATGGAGAGAAAATCAATAGCGTATTGGGAGGAGAACAGGAATCGTATAAATTGCGTCTGTTTACTTTGGGAATTAAATTGAAATATAGTTTCGATTTGTAGTTTTCCATTTTCTTGGCTCTAAACGAAAAAAGCTTGAGTATATGCTCAAGCTTTTTTTGTTTGGATTACGTGGAGTTGTTATTGGGCTTTTAAGTTTGTAGCAACAGCAATTCGATTCCAAGCATTGATGGTCACCATACACATCAATAATTGGGCGAGATACTTTTCGTCAAAAAGCGCTGTTGCTTTTGCATAAAGCGCATCGTCAATTCCTCCCTGATGAATAAAGGTAACAGCTTCCGTCATGGCAAGAATTACTTCTTCCTCTGCTGTAAATAGCGTCGTTTCTCTCCAACCAGCGAGAACAAATAAACGACGTGGATCCTCTCCATAAGCCAAAGCATCCTTGCTGTGAATAGCTAAGCAATAACCACAACCATTTAATTGTGAGGCTCTAATTTTTATGAGTTCTTTATGCGTGTTGGTGAGCAAGGAGGTGTTGAGGTAGTTCTCCAAAGCGAGCATCCCATCATAAGCTTGGGGATCTGAACTGTAAATAGGTTTTCTAGTTGACATCTTGTTCTTTTTTAGTAAGGTCAAACTTACTACTTGCTAAACAGAGAAAACTTCAACAGGTTTAAGAAAATCGCTTCTTCTTAATTTCACTGAGATATTCAGGACTAAAACCCAAATAGGAAGCAATCAGATATTGAGGGATACGCTGTATAAATTCAGGAAATTGTGCTTCAAAGT
The DNA here is from genome assembly GCF_050522425.1 of Myroides sp. C6-3. Taxonomy (NCBI): domain Bacteria; kingdom Pseudomonadati; phylum Bacteroidota; class Flavobacteriia; order Flavobacteriales; family Flavobacteriaceae; genus Myroides; species Myroides sp. C6-3. The sequence continues at coordinate 26,814 of NZ_JBMVQP010000017.1, forward strand.
GGAAGTAGAGTTCTTCTCGACTCAATTCATACAGATACATCAATCGATATTGAGCCGCACCGTAAGCCTTTTGAAAAATAGAGCGAAAGTATTTTTCCATAATGGGATGCGCAAGTAATAGTGCTGTAAAATTAGGAGTGGTTATGCGAAGTATTGCTGTTGGCTCTGTTGCTTGTATGTAAAAACTACTCGTTTTTTGTTGTTCAAAAGATAAAAAGTCAGTCAACCACCAGTGCTCAATAGCAAAATCTACCGTTTGCTCTAAACCATTGCGCTTGATATAGTAACTTCTTAAACAGCCTTGAAGAACAAAACACAAAACATCACAAGGTGTATCTGCTTTTTGGATAATTCCCTTCTTAGGTACCTTTTCGAAAATAAAATAAGTCGGTATAGATTCCCTTTCTTTCGTATCTAAAGTTCTAGTGAATCGTTCAATATGATGAATTAAATCCATGTTGTTTTTCATAACCTAACAATTTAGCAGTAACGTAAGTTAAAGATAGGTAATTTATCTAGCTGACAGGAAAAAGAGGATGTACTCAATCTTTTTTTGTTAAAATAAACTTATAATATATTGTTCTTTTTACTTTTTATCCTTGTTAACTCTAATTGGGTGGTTAAAATATGTCCATGTTAATTATTTTTTAGATGATTAAAACTATTTTTTTGCACATTAGTTGTACTTTTTTCTTCTTTTTTTATGTTTGAGCATAGATTATGGTTTATTTAAATTTATCTTTTTGATTTTATTGTTTTGTGACTTTTTTAGTTGTTTTAGTCTAAAATTATGAAATGTTTAGCGTGGTAAAATAAAATTTTGACACAAGAATAATAAATTATGGAATTTAAAGACTTACATGTTGCTAGAAGTGAAGATAAAGGAGAACTTGTTTTTTTTGGTCTCCTTACGGTTTTAATTGTATTGTGTGTTTTTCTTTTTCGGCCCATCATACTTCAAGTAAATTCAACTATTTTTATTATTGTAATCAACAGTATTTTGATTGCCTTTGCCTCAAAGTTAATCAACAAAACATTGAAAAATGAAGTGTATAAGTTGATTGTAATAGGATTTAATTTACTTTTATTTGAGCTAGTATTTGAAGATAAAAAAAGTACGATTTTCTTTCTGTTTAATTTTTATTCGATCATGTATGGTTTATTGTTCGTTTTTTACTTTAAGCGTTTTTCAGTTTTAATTAGTGAAATTAGAAGTTACGTATACTTTGTCAATTGCTTTCTATTTTTCTATTTTTTATTGATCAATATTGAGTTGATACTTCTTACTTTTTGTAGCGAAGGATATACCAATCAGTTGAGTTATTTGTTTATCGGGATAAAGTGTATTTTACTTTTTATATCGATATTAACTCTTTTTCAAGGTATTTCGAATCAGGTGAAAAAAAAACAAAACCCTGAAACGCTCAAGAATAGACACTCATTCTAAAGCATTTGATACAGCTTTTTTTTTTACTCAAGTTTAAAAGCGGAAAGTAGAAGTAGAAATGTGTCATACCTTGAGGCGTATTGTAGCAAATACACTTGTCTTGTGGTTGTCTATTTCTTGTGAGAAGACGGAGTGTATCACAAGCAACAAGAGCAGTGCACCGAAAAAATAAAATATATCCCTTTTATGTTATGAATTTGATCGTTTATGTTGTTTTTAGTTTTGTTGGTTATTTTTTGGTGTTTAACCTTTGTAAAAGGTATACTTCTTTACGCACAACTATAAGTTTTATCTGCGGGATACTTGCGCTATCTTCTCTACTAGTCTATGGCTTTTCACGTTATAAAGAAACATATGATATCCCAGTAGGCAGTATTGTGGGGATGATTTGGAGTCCTTTGCTCGTCTTGTTAACCGTCGAAAGACAAACGTATGGGCGCTATTACCTCTTTTTTCTCTTGTTGTTGCTAGCCTTAGTTCTTGGAAGTGTAGGTGTGTTTATTTATGTTCCAAGTCACCTAGAACAAGTGGAAGAAATTGCATTGAAAATAAATTTTTTAAGTTGTTTAGGTTTTGGTAGTTACGGCTACTTACACTACATCAACAAAAAAATGAAAACGAAAGACCAAGAAGTGGCTATTTTATGCTATGTAGTCTTACTATTTTTGGCAACCTTTTTTTTAAGTATTCTTTTACTCGATGGCATTCAATACGTTGTAGATGTAAATGAGCTTTTTCTCTTGTTTAGCTTTAGTGTTCTTTTTCTCTCTTTTTGCTATGAATGTACGATATGGCTTGCTATCAAAGAGGAAAAGTTAAACCGAAGCTCAAAAAAAATGAAATGGAAGTACTTTCAAGAAACGAATATTATTTTGGCAAAATCGATTGCAAAGCAAGAGGAAAAAAAATTAAAAAAGCCCTCCCCAAGACAACCTGTCTCTGACTCTTTTGCAATTGATTCCAAAGTAGTGAAACAATTGCTGTACGTAAATCTCATAGATACAGAACTTTTTTTAGATCATAATCTTACACTTAGTAAGCTAGCGGATTTGACTCAACTGAATAAAGCAAAATTAAATGATTATTTTAAAAACTCGGAGTCCATGAGTTTTAAACAATATATCAATCGGCTGAAGGTGGAGTACGCCATTAATGTCATACGAGAAAGAGAAAAGAACATTACCGTAGAGGAATTAACCTTTGTGTGTGGTTTTAATACGCGTTTGTCCTTTTATCGTGCGTTTGTTTATTTTTATGGGTTTGCTCCATCTGAACTTTTAAATGACTAATCTCCGTTTTAGCGAATCGTTTGACCAAAGATGTAAACGATACATCGCAAGCCATCCCCTTTTTTATTTAAACCAAGTTTCAGCTACTATTTTTCTTGTTTTTGGTAAATATCACAGTTGATCCAAAAGGGAAAAGTTGGGTAGCATGTTGAGAAATGAAGCTAAGGGATTTTAAAAAAGTTAATAAGAGGTTACATAAAAGGAAGGTAGCACAAGGTTAGGAAGGTGAAAATAAAAGAAAATAGTTAAACGGGGGAGTTATTGGCGATTGATAAATAAAAGATATGTAAAAATGAAACAAAAATAGCTTAGTCGTATACAGACTAGTACAGTGCTGAGCGGAAGTGGTAGCCTCTTTTTAATAAAGTTGTTTTTTATTGTTTTTTAAATAAAAGTTAAACCATGTATCAATTTCTTTTAATGATGATTTATTGGTTTTTTGATTCTTTTTTTAACTTTTTGGTTGATTAAGTTTGAAAATCTATTGTTATTCTTAAAATGACAAAGCGTCTTGAACTGAGAATAAAGACGCAATGGGATAGAGAAAAACACGAATATAGAACTTTTAATTTACTACAAGTAAAATAAAGAAAGTATAGAATTAAATCGACAATTATGAAAAGAAAGCTACTAGTTATCGGTGTTCTGTTGTTAGCAACGACAACGTATTCACAGGTTGGAATTGGGACAACAATCCCAAATAAATCGGCAGAACTTACTATGGTATCAAAGGATAAAGGGTTGTTAATTCCCAATATTGCCTTGAAAAGTACAACAGATCAAACAACTATTGTCAATGGAAATATTGAGAGTTTGTTGGTGTATGCCAATAAAGCGCAGGGGGATGTTGTTCCTGGTTTTTATTATTGGAATACAGGGGAAAAGAAGTGGTTGCGCATTGTACCAGATGTAGATGTTACGAGTACCGTTATTAATAATTTTAAAGAAATTATTACTAATGAGACGGTTATAGAAGAGATTCAACAGATTTTTCAGACTGTAGGAGGAAATGTGTATTATGATGGGACATCTTTTACATATACAAACGAAGCAGGGGTAAAGGTTCCTCTTGATATAGAAGCCTTCATTAGAGCTCATGAAACGATCACCACAATGGTCAAAGATCCTTCAAGTAATGGTAAATATACCTACAAAAACGAGGCGGGTGTTTCCGTAGTCATTGATGTACCCGCTGATGTAATCAACAGCTTTGAGGAAATCATTGCGAATACCACAGTACAAGAGATACTCAATCAGTACATCATTACGATTGGTGGAAATGTGTATTATGACGGAGAAATATTGGAGTACGTTGATTCTGAAGGAGAGCGACATGAGGTCAACCTAACTAATGTAGTTCGAAACAGAGAAACGGTGACTAAGTTGGTGAACAACAATAATGGAACGTTGACTTATTACAATGAGAAAGAAATTGATAGCAGCGGAATTCCTATACCGCATACGGGAACTACTTTTAATATACCAAAGCCTGAGACGTATGATTTAACAAGTGTTGTGTTACTATCTCAAGGGCTTTTTTCATCGAAAAGTTGGACGTATGATAGAATGGTTGCACAAAGTACTGGAAGTTCAAATTTTATCACAAATGCAACCTTTGAACCAATATTTACGGTGTATTTTCCGATTGTTAGTAACAAGCCTGCCTCAACAAAATACCTAAATTTGGAAATGAGTATTGTTGGACATGTAACAACTATTGGCACTTATTTAGCTAATGTTTAAGTAGAATCATTAGTAGAAGTGAATATCTATGTCAATAATGTATTGGTGAAAAGCTTTGTGCCAAGATATTTTTCTATGGGCGGGTATGTGTATGGAACGAATGTCAAGACGGAACCTTTTTTTGGAATAGTTGTATTTCCTACTAATTTAGTTTTAACGCCAACAAATAACAAGTTAGAAGTTAAAGTGAGACCGAGAGCTAGTAATTTTAATAGAAACTTTGGAAGTACAGATGGATACTTTAGAAGAGGGATGAATGTTTTTTATTTAAGTTTAGGTTCCACATTTGCAATGCAAATTTTTGAAAAATAATAAAATAAGCGATGAAAAAGAAGATAGAATTATTTGTGTGTTTTTTGGTTGGAGCACTGCCTAGTTTTGGGCAGGCTCCGTACCAAAACACCTTAGTAAACCAAGGTACCTTAAGCATCAGCAAAGATGCTGTGGTGAGTACGAGTTATGATTTTGACAACACGAGTACAGGTGTTGTCCAAAGTGATGGGGCTACGTATTATTACCGTAATTTTAACAATGATAATTTATACTATCCTAGTACAGGGGTGACTACAGCTCATGCGGTATTTATGCCTTTAGATGGAGATCCCAAACAGCAGCAAATCTCAGGGTCTAAACCCTCAGAGTTTTATCGGGTTACTTTGAATAATCCAACGCCGGATATGGGGTTCGATTTGAAAAACGAGATGAATATCAAGGGAAGTGTTGACTTCCAAGATGGAATTGTACAGGTTGATTCCCTGATAGGTATGTTGACGTTCCATCCAGGAGCGAAAGCACTTCAACCTAGTGATCAGAGTCATGCGGATGGTTATGTAGAGAAGCTCGGTAAAGATCCTTTTACCTATCCAATCGGCGATCAAGGGATCTATCGTCCTGCTCGTATCTCTTCACCACCTAATGAGAAAGAGCTCTACCAAAGTAAATATGTTTTGGAAGACCATGAATTTTTTAAAAATCACAGGGCAACTAGTCCTTCAATTCTCCTGCTCAATACCCGAGAATATTGGCAGTTGGAAAAGCCATCGAGTAGTAGTGGGGATATTATGTTGAGCTTGGGTTGGGATGATCGAACCACGTTGTCAGAACTCTTGAAAGACCCAGAGGATCGTTTACACATTGTACGTTGGGATGAAAAAGAAGGGATGTGGGTGGATGAAGGGGGTATTGTTTCCGTAGATACGCGAGAAGTTACCACCCCTGTTCGCGTAAGAGGCTACGGCTATTTTACCTTAGCCAAGGTGGATGCTCATTCAACCGCTAACGATTTGATGGTTTACAATTTAGTTACGCCTGATGGTGATGGGAAGAACGATTACTTTTTGATCGACAACCTTCAAAAGTACCCGAACAACCGGATGGAGATTTACAACCGCTGGGGCGTAAAGGTTTATGAGACGACTAACTACGGCAGCTCAGACAATGTGTTTAGAGGGTATTCCGACGGACGTGCAACGGTTAAGAAAAAGGAGAAACTTCCAACAGGCACGTACTTCTATATTTTGACGTATGAGAAGAGTGATTTGAATAGTTCTCGTACAATAAAAACGTCGGGTTACCTGCATTTAGAGACGAATTAAAAAACTGATTATTTTGAAAAAGAAGATATATTTTGGGATCAGCCTAGGGTTACTAGGTTGTTTCCCCAGCACTACGCATGCCCAACAAGATCCGCAATACACGAATTATATGTACAATCACAGCAATATCAACCCTGCCTATGCTGGTAGTCGTGAAGGGTTTTCCATTTTCGGTTTGTATCGCACCCAGTGGGTAGGCTTAGAAGGAGCGCCTAAAACGGCAACGTTATCTGCGGATACTCCTTTGGGTCGTTCGGGCTTAGGTTTGGGTGTGAACTTTACCAACGATCGAATAGGGGCGATGGATGAAAACACTTTGTCTGTTGATTTATCCTACGCAGTAGAGTTGAATCCCGAATACAAATTAGCCTTCGGATTAAAAGGATCGGGTAATTTGTTGAATGTAGATTATAGCAAGCTCTCAATTTACGATCAGAGCGATCCTGTAGTATCAGACAATGTAGAAAATAAGTTTAGCCCTAATCTAGGTTTAGGTCTGTTTTTATATTCAGAAAAAGCCTATGTGGGCTTGTCAGCACCTAGTTTATTAACACGGTCTCGTTATGACGATAACAATTTGAGTACCCTTCGTCAACGCATGCATTTGTATGTAACAGGGGGCTATGTGTTTGATCTTACTTACAATTTGAAGTTTAAACCAGCGGCTATGGTCAAGATGGTAGAAGGAACGCCGCTTCAGGTAGATTTGAGTGCGAATTTTATGTTTAGAGAGAAATTTACCGTTGGAGCGGCTTACCGCTGGGATTCTTCCGTGAGTGGCTTAGTCGGTTTTCAGGCGACTGAAAATATTATGATCGGCTATAGCTATGATGCGGAAACCAGCAAGTTAGCTCGCTACAACTCTGGTTCTCACGAGGTCTTCCTTCGCTTTAATTTGTTTAATGGCTTTAAGCGCGTAGCAGCGCCAAGGTTCTTTTAAAAAAAGGATTGTTATGAAGAAAAGTATACAGCAATGGGGAATCGTTGTTCTTCTAGTTATAGGAGGATTTACAACGAGTTATGGGCAAATGGGTAAAGCAAAACAAGGAGATCGAGATTTTGATCGATTAGCCTATGCCAATGCCATCGAGATATATGAAGGATTAGCGAATAAAGGCTATGTGAATACTTCTTTATTACAAAATTTAGGTGATGCTTATTACTTCAATGGAAAACTAATAGAAGCACACAAATGGTATCGCGAACTCTTTGAGGGAGATTACTCAGACAAAGACCTCTCTCGATTGCCTTCCGAGTATTTTTATCGCTATGCGCAAACGCTTAAAGGCGTGAAAGACTATACTAAGTCTGAAGAAATGATGGATCAATTTTACAACTTGGAGAAAGCAGACTCCCGAGCAGCCTTGTTCAACAAGAACCGCGATTACCTGCGTACTATTGCTCGTCATTCGGATCGGTATGAAATCAAGGCCTTGAATTTGAATAGCGAATATTCGGATTATGGAGGAACAATTATAGGCAACAGTTTTGTTTTTACCTCTGCACGAGCAACAGCCAACCAGAAAGGCCGTGCTATTCATTCCTGGACCAATGAAAGCTACACAAGCTTGTACAGCTCTCCAGTGAACAAGGAAGGGTTTGGTGACCCCGTTCGCTTAGCTATGGGAGATTCTGCCATCAACGAGGCAACAGCAATCTTCACTTCAGATGGTAAAACTATGTATTTTACTCGAAATAACGCAACTTCCAATGGGAAGAGTAAACAAAATAAAGAGCATACCTCTTTACTTAAGATATATAAGGCATCAAAACAAGCAGATGGGCAGTGGGGAGAAATTGTAGAATTGCCGATCAACTCGGATGATTTTAATACAGCCCATCCTGCTTTAACACCCGATGAGAAGTGGTTGTATTTCGCTTCGGATCGCAAAGGAAGTATAGGGCAATCAGATCTATTTCGCGTTGCTTTATATGAAAACGGAGGATATGGAGTGGTGGAAAATCTAGGTAAGAATATCAATACAGAAGGCCGAGAAAGCTTCCCTTTTATCTCTTCAGATAATCAGTTGTTTTTTTCTTCTGATGGACATCCTGGTTTAGGAGGATTAGATGTTTTTACTTCTCGAATGTATCCTGATGGTAGCTTAGGACCGGTGGTTAATATGGGTGAACCGATCAACAGTAACATGGACGATTTTGGATTTTACCTCGATGCTAAGGAAAACAAAGGTTTTGTTAGTTCTAATCGCGAAGGAGGTAGAGGGGCAGATGATATCTACTTTTGGGTAGAGAAACCGTGCAAGCAAACGATTGAAGGAATTGTTTTTGACAAGAAAACCAAAGCTCCTTTAGCCAATGCGCTCGTGGTGATTTCTGATGCAGTGTACCAGAAAAGTGAAACACTGCGTACTAATAGCCAAGGATATTACGTGAGTGCTCTTCTAGATTGTGGTACTAAGTACCGCATTAAAGCAGAGGTAGATTCCTACAATCCAACAGAAGTAACCGTATTGAATACCGAAAATTCCCCTGGAGTAAAAAAGGTAGATATTGAATTAGAAAAAACGGAAATTCCCATTGAAGTGAACGATGACTTATTCAAGACCTTAAACTTGAAGCCAATCTACTTCGATTTTGATAAGTCAGATATTCGTTATGACGCTTCGATTGAATTGATGAAGGTTGTAGAACTAATGAAAAAATACCCGAGTCTGAAAGTAGATGTGCGTTCACATACCGATAGCAAAGGAAAAGACTCCTACAATCTGAGCTTATCCGATCGTCGTGCTAAATCAACGATGGATTGGATGATTTTACAAGGAATCGAATCGAGTCGATTAACAGGGCGAGGCTATGGAGAAACAAGACTCTTAAATCGCTGTAGCAATGGCGTTCGTTGTAGTGATGCAGAACACCAAGAAAACCGCCGAAGTGAGTTTATTGTTGTAGAGAAATAGGAAAAAGAGAGAAAGCAATTTTTTTTATATCATCGTGCTGTACGATGTAAAAAAGCAGCTAAATGGAGGAGTGCTCCTTGTATAGGGAGTCCTTTTTAGGAGGTCGCAAAAACAGAGGTTCAAAAAGTAAATGAATGAAAAGTTTAATGTGTTTTGGATAACGTTGGGTTGATTGTTTTTTTAGGAAGTAAGTAGTTTAGAATCAACCTAAACGTAGTTTTTGAACTGTTTTTGCCCCCTCCTTCTTTGAATATATCGATCTTCTACAAACAAATTTCAAAGATCAATGGAAAAATGGTAGAGAGATTGCAGTAAGATTGAATGTGAAAAAGATAGTTTTATACTTATGTCAATAAGTTGAGAAGCAATATTTATTTGTCTTAAATCCGGTTAATATGCCCCTACAAAATGTATTTCTTATTGTGTTGTTGCCAATCGTTCTTTACGAAATACTTATAGCTTGCTTTAAGTGCGTACTAAACAACAAACGCATCGTTTATAAAACATGTACTTGGTTTATTTATTTTGTTCTTATTCAACTGGTCCTATTGGTTTTAGAAAATAAGTTCGTCAATCACATGACTCATTTCCCAATTTGGGGATTGATGTTTCTATTTTACGGACCTTACGTCAATCTGATTTTAGCAACCTGGAGAACCGAAGTACACCAACAAGAAGATAGTAAGTTTTTGGGCGATTTTTACAGCATGATGTGTGTATTCATCAGTTGTACTTTTGTTAGCTTTATGACAAGTGACCTGCTTTATGTAACTGAAGTTATAGGAGGTGTTTTGGCGTTTTCCTCTATATACTACGGAATTCGTTTAGGAAGGAAATGGGGAAAGATAAGCGTAGAAAATCAAGGTGAAGGACTACAAAAAAAAGAAAGAAACTCAGGTAGGTGGGTGTATATAAGCCTAAGTTTTATTTTAGTCTTGTTCTTTTTTATCCTATCACAGGATGTAAAGTTATCTGGCTTGTTATTTCTTTTTCTTTGGTATGTTTCTTTAGTGTTTCTCAGAAAAAACATAGAGGATGAACAGGTATTTCTAGCAAATCAAAGAAAGGAAATTGAACAGATAGAAGCAGAATGGGAAGATGATAGTGAGGATGATTTCGAAGATGGTAAGGAATTTGAGTACAGTAAATACGGACAAACAAAACTAAATGAAATTGTTTTACAACGCTGCAACTTAAAAGTTAAAGACATTATTATTGACAATAAGGCCTTTTTGGATGCCAATTTTAAAATGACAGATTTAACTGCCCGTACTAAAATATCTAGATACTATTTAGCTCAATATTTTCACGTCATTCATCAGATGAATTTCAGAGAATACATCAATAAATTGAGAATTGATCACGTCGTTCAATATATCAACAACTGTAATAAAAAAGAGAAATTAAGTGTGAATGACTTGTTTTTGGAAAGCGCATTTAATTCTAAAACTTCTTTTTTTAAAAGCTTTAAACAAGTATTGGGTTGTACGCCTTTTGAATATTTAAAAAAATGTCAAGATTAAAAAATGAAGATTGATGATTAGGTAAGTTTTAGAAAAAGTAACCTTTGTAAAAGGAGGATAAATAAAATAGTAAAATATAAAGATACAGTAATGCTTTTGGGAAAAAAGAAAAGAGTCGATCTACTTTTTTATGTAGTTTAATTGATTTTGTATTGAGTGAGTTAGTTTTTTCACATCATAGTGTTGCTGTATTTTTTTTGAATGGAAGAAATTAAAACGTTTATCCCCTTTTTACAGACTCAATGAAGGGTTGAGATTGATGTTGTTTTTGTGAATGAATAGCCAGAAAAAAGTAAGGCTAGACAACAAGGAGCTTAATGAATGAAATAGAATTGTAGGAGGTGCACATGAGACAAGCTATCGTAATGCTTGATAGGTAAAAGCATGACTTGTTAGTGGTGAAAGAGTGAGTGAAAATCACGTGAGGAAGGTAGAAAAAACAGGAAAGGGCTAGATACTCAGGTGAAGAACACACTACTAAGATAGAATGAAAAGTTAAGCTGTTGTTTCCATGAAGTTTTGCCCATTTTTTTATGGGCAAACTTCTTTTTGACTTCTTACGAATAACGAAGAAAAACGCCTACTATACGTCACTTTTGTGGCAATGGAGTAAAACTTCATTGTGCGTAAACTTACTTATTATCTATTTCTACAACAGTAACTGACCTAGTGGTTCGTCTGTTTTGTAGGCTATAGCCAAAGATTGTAAAGTCGTTGTATAAACCAGGTAAACATACTTTAAAAATGATTTGAATAAAAAATAATTACTATGAGGAAAATAACGTTAGAAGAACAGGAAAATCAAATTTCATCTGCAGAAGTTTTGACGAAGTTGAAAGTGTTGTTAGGTGTTAGAACAGCCAAAGAGTTAGCGGCTATTTTTAATCTAAAACCCAATACCATATCTTCTTGGAAAAAAAGAAATACGATGTGCTATGCCAAGGTTATTGACGTCTGTCATCAATACAACTTAGACTTGAATGAATTGTTTTTTAGCGATTATCAAAATACATCTATTGATAAAAGTTACAAAAATATCCCTATTCTTTACATTGAAGATTATCTGGAGTACTACTTGAGTATACAATCCAAACCTAAAAAGCTCAAACAAATTTATTTGCCTAAACAAGTAAACTTTGATATTGTTATTCAAGTTTATACCACAGTTTTTGATCAAGGGAGTGCTAAACTCGTTTATGCCTTTTGTAAAAAAGCAAAACAGTTAGATATAACAGTTAATCAAAACTATGTTTTTCTACTCAAAAATAAGGGATTTCAAAAATTTAAAGTGGTCGAGGTTGATCACGTCAATAATAGGGTGGGGTTGTACAAAGAAAATGCAGAAATAACTAGAATTAGTACGAAAGAAATTGTAGAAATATTTCATTGCATCAACTATCTAGTATGTTAAATGAACTTAGTTTTTTGTTGGGAAGAATTGGAGAACCCCTACAGATATTTCGATATAATTATTTACTCTATCCAGTGAATTAGTAAAAAAGAAGAATTTTAATTCTTCTTTTTTTTATACCAAAATATTTTTAAAAGTTGTACTAATTTTTAATTTTTTAGAGGTTCTAGGATTACTCTTCTGTTTCTGTAAGATCAATGCTGTGTGGCGTGCTCTTCTAAAAGTAAGATTGATTCTTTTGCAAGAGCAATAAAAAAGGCAAGCATGCTCTTTTCTAGCTCATAGGGTCCTCCTTTATTTGTTTTAATTGATAAAAACAGGGGAAATAAAGTATAGAATAGAGCTTGAAACTACATCTATTTAAAAAAGAAGATTGTTATTTTATAATTTGTCTTTGCAGGATTTTATGAAAAATAAAAACATTAATTTATTGTGTTGTAGGTCGTTGTGTGTTTTTTGTAAAAAGTTTTACACCTAGTAAAAAGATAAATACGATTTTGTTGTCATGTTTTTACACTTTCCTATCACTCTTTGAATGGAGTGTGATTTCTTTGCTTGGAGAGAAAAGGAGAAGTATTTGCTATTGATGCTATCTTTTATTCGCGATGTTTAAAAATAAAGACAATAGAGCGAAACATTAGGTGAAGGGAATGAATCGCGAAATGAAATTTCCCCTCTATTTATGCGATCACAAGTTCTCTTATTCAGGAGAAATTAGGCAATTTATCTAACAACTAAAACAGGATAAGACACTTAAAAAAAGAAGTTATTATTAATAAATGTAAAACTAAGCAATGAAAAATAAAGTGCTACAAGAAAATCAAAATACGAGTTCTTCAATCGATGTTTTGACAAAACTCAAAGTGCAATTAGGCGTTAAGTCAAGTAAGAAATTAGCTCAAATTTTTGATCTTAAACCCAACACAATTTCGTCGTGGAAAAAGAGAAATACCCTTTGCTATGCAAAAATAATCGAGGTGTGTAAACAACATCAAATTGATCTCAATGAGCTGTTTTATTCAAACTATCCCAATAAAGCCATTGAAAAATATTATGCCAATGTTCCTATTATTTACATTGATGATTACTTGGAATACTATTTGAGTATCAAAACCAAGCAGCAAAAGCTCAAACAGGTTTATCTCCCTAAAAGTGTGAGCTTTGATATTATTATTCAATTGTACACCGCGATAGAGGATATGGAACATCCGCAATTAATTTATGCATTTTGTCAAAAAATTGACCTCTCTCGGATTGAGGAACAGCAATGTTATGTGTTTTTTGTCCAAAATAAAGGATTCCAATACTATAAAATTGTAGAGGTTACCGAAGAGCATACGCATTTTAAAGTGATGAAAGGAGCAGATTGTATAGAGTTGAAAATGGAGGAAATTATAGAAGTTTTTCAGTGGAAGGAATCCTTATCCTGTTAAGGAGAATAAACAAGAAGCATCGTAGTTGAATAATTAGGGTATTCTAGTAGTGAAGAAAGAAAAGTGCAAGAGACATAAACAAGAAAGAAATGGAACTATTGAAGTATATTTTAATTTCTATTCCCGTGATTTCTTCCATGACAGGTGGGATTATTTTATTGCTGGTTTTTTTTAAGAACCTATCTCATACAGAAATCCCTATTTTTCGGACCTTGGGAGGGTATTATAGTATGTTAATCGCGCTTTGGTTTTTAGATAAACTAACGCATAATCAATTCGACATTCGAATTCATATACTTCCTTTGATGATGCTATTTGTAATGCTATCTCAAGTGTTTTTTTATCATTTTGTCTGCTTTTTTATGCCTACAAAAAAAACATCTCATAGGTTTCATTATAAACAAGCCTTTTTGATGGGAATTGTAGCTTATGTTTTGTTCTTCATATTGTCTAAAACAAATGGAGTTACAACATTAGATTATCAATTTCTATATGCTAAAAGTCTGGGGATTTGCATTATTTCGAGTACCGTTTACTACACCTTTTTATTTTGGAGGCGAATGTATAACTATCAACAAAAAAAATGGATCGTAGACGGGCAACCATACAATTGGATTCACCTATTACTTTTGGGGAAAACAATCTTTACTATCCTGCTTTTTTTTTATGATCGCAGTGTTTGGATTTATTGTCTACTTGTTTTAGTCCTCTTTTTTCAACATGTCGTAGTTGCGTTTCGTCTACTTCAAGAGAAAAATAACATGAGAATTCCTCAAAGGTATAAGAATAATATTATGCTGTCTTCTGGACAAATAATTTGTGTGGATCAGGGGGGAGAATTGTATCCTGATGTATCAAAGACAACATTTTTTTATCCCATTGAAAACGCAAATAATGTATTGACACAACACGATATTGTTACCTATTTTACTGATTGTAAGCCTTATACGGATAGGGATTTTAGATTGGACACTATCGTCAGCCATTTAGGGGTAAATCGAACTTATGTTTCGAAGTTTATTAATATTACATACAACTGTAATGTAAGCCAGTTTATCAATGATTGGAGGTTAAAAGAAGTCGCGTATTTGAAACAAATAGAGAAAGAAAATAGCATTGAGAATCTAGTGATCAAAGCAGGCTTTTCTGACTATAGGCATTATTTACGTGCTTTGAAGAATGCAGAAAAAAGACAACAGTTTTAAAGGTGTATAAAATATGGATTACAACAATCTTTTAGTAGGGCTTTCTTTTTCTGCCTCTGTGTTCTCCTCTTTTTTGTGTCTTATCTTACTCGGGTTAAAGTTAGCTAGAGCGGTATCTGATCTAGGTATGAAGAAGGTAATTGTAGTTATACTCTTTTTTTATGCGATTTGTATCCTTTTCTTTAGTACAACTTTTTTTGATGTGTTTAGCTTGCTGCATAGGCCTTATGTAGACGGATTGATATTTCTCTCTGCATTGCTCATGCCGATCTTATTTTATCACTTCATTTTTTTACTCACAAGATTGAAAAAAGTAGAACAGTTCAACTATTTTAATTATGCAACTTGTTTTCTTATTACCCTTGTTTTTCATTACAATCAAGAAGGAATGGAAGAAATTGTTCAGGTACAATTCTTAGAAAAAATCTTTTTTTCCTTCTTTATAACCTATGGGGATACGTTGATAGCGACGCTGTACAATGTTGTCTATCTATTGTTTTCTCTGGCTCGATTAAGACAATACCGAAAAAATATAAGCAACTATTCTTCTAATGAAGAGCAAGACTCTTTATTGTGGCTGTATCCTATTTTTGTACTTGGTTTTCTATTGTTGCCTGGCTCTATGTTACGCGATGTTATTCCTGCGGTAAAAGAAAACCTAGTCTTTGGACAAGTTATCCCCAATTTTTTGTTCATGTTCTTCGCTATTTGTCTTTGCTATAATATTTTTTGTGAAAACTTCGCCCTCGTAACAGAAGATATACTTGAAGAAAATATAACCACAACTGATTTGGAAAAGAAAAAAGAAAAAGAATTGTTCATTGATAAAAATGCATTTGAACAATACATCATTAACAAGAAACCTTATTTAAATCCGCATCTGAAAATAACGGATTTGATTTACGACCTAATGACAAATAGAAGTTATCTGTCTCAATTTATTAACGCAACTTATAAAATGAACTTTTCGCAGTACATTAATCACTGTAGGTATCTCGAATACATGGCTTTACAATCTTCTTTGGTAAACAAACAAAAAACACAAGAGGATATTATTCTCGCTTGCGGATTTAGAAGCTATGAAAGCTTTAAGCGAACTCAAGATTTTTTAATCAAAAGGAGGCAAGCTTGATATCGTATCGTACTTGAGTTGTTCTTTTTAAATATCAAGCCTCCGTGTTGGAGAGTTGAAGAAATAGAAAATCCTTATATAGAAATAAGTTATTTCTTTATAAAAGTGCTTTGAAAAGCACGGAAAAAGGGTATTTTTGTTTTTACAATTATTAAAAAAAGTATTATGTCAACGATAGAAAGAACAAAGTGTCTAATTATTGGATCAGGACCTGCAGGATATACGGCTGCAATTTATGCTGCTAGAGCAAATATGGCACCTGTTTTATACCAAGGTTTACAACCTGGTGGACAGTTAACAACAACAAATGATGTCGAAAACTTCCCTGGATATCCTGACGGTGTTACTGGACCTGAGATGATGCTTCAATTAGAAGCTCAAGCAAAACGCTTTGGAACCGACGTAAGAGATGGCTGGGTTACAAAAGTTGATTTAAGTGAAGCAGTAAAAAAAGTTTGGGTCAATGAAACAACAGAAGTTCATGCCGATACAGTGATTATCTCTACAGGTGCAACCGCTAAATATTTGGGATTACCATCAGAACAGCACTATTTAAGCTTAGGAGGTGGTGTTTCTGCTTGTGCGGTATGTGATGGATTTTTCTATAGAAACCAAGAAGTTGTTATTGTAGGAGCGGGAGATTCAGCTTGTGAAGAAGCGCATTACCTTTCTAAACTTTGTAAAAAAGTAACGATGTTGGTTCGCAGTGATAAATTCAGAGCTTCTAGAATTATGGAAGATCGAGTACGCAACACAGAAAATATAGAAATTTTGATGAATACGAGTACGGTTGAAGTACTAGGAGACGGAAATGTAGTAACGGGAATCAAAGTAAAAAATAACGATACAGGTGTAGAAACAGATATTCCTGCTACTGGATTCTTCGTAGCTATTGGACATAAACCCAATACAGATATCTTCCAAGGTCAGTTGACAATGGACGAAACAGGATACCTAATCACAGAAGGAAAAACAAGCAAAACAAATGTAGAAGGTGTGTTTGCTTGTGGCGATGTCCAAGATAAAGATTACAGACAAGCCATTACAGCTGCGGGATCTGGGTGTATTGCTGCTTTAGATGCGGAACGCTATCTAGCTTCAAAAGAATAACAATAACGCTTCTACACTTCAAAAAATAACACCTTGGTGTTGAAGATAATGAGAAACGTTATAAGTATAATGAATTAGGGATAAGACACTTGTGTCTTATCCCTTTTTATCACTCATTTTTTTATGCCTTATATTTGATTTTAATAGAGCGCATCATTAGATATTTTTATCTTTGTACTTTAAAACCTCGACATGCTTTTAGTAAAAAATATATCGTTTAGTTATACCGCCAATTATACCGTTATAGACGCCATAGACTTAGTTATTGAAAAAGGAAAACACGTAGCCCTATTAGGAGAAAGTGGATGCGGAAAAAGTACGCTTTTAAAATTAATTTACGGATTACACGATTTGGATCAAGGTGAGATCTTTTGGAAGGACAATCAAGTACTCGGCCCTGCTTATCATTTAGTACCAGGAATGGACAATATGCGCTACTTAGCCCAAGATTTTGATCTAATGCCTCATACCTCCGTGGCTGAGAATATAGGAAAATACCTCTCTAACTTTAACTTAGAGAAAAAGAAAGCTAAAATTGCTGAGTTGTTAGAACTAATCGACATGACCGACTTTGCTGATGTAAAAGTGAAATTGCTAAGCGGAGGTCAACAACAACGCGTTGCAATTGCACGTGCTTTAGCCGTTGCACCCGAAGTTCTTCTTTTAGATGAACCTTTCAGCCATATTGATTATGCAAGAAGAAGTGTACTAAGACGCAAAATTTTTAGCTACTTAAAAGAACAAAATATTACCGTTATTGTCGCTACACACGACAGTATGGATGTGCTGAGCTTCGCCGATGAAACTATCGTACTCAAAGAAGGTCGTGTAGTGGATTATGGCGATACACAAGACCTATATGAATACCCTTCCGATAAATATGTTGCAACCTTGTTTGGAGAAGTAAACGAATTGTATGTGTCCGATTTTAATCCAGATACAAAAGAGGACGAAGTCTTGTTGATTTATCCACACCAATTGATGATCTCAAAACAAAAAGGCGTATTAGAGGTTGAAGTACAACAAAGCTATTTTAGTGGAGATGGTTACCTCGTTTGGGCTCGATTTAAGAACAATAGAGAACTTTATTTTAATCATCCTGTTGAAGTACAAGCAGGGACAAAAGTGAAATTAGCCTTGAAGAAATATCAGTAAGTATAGAGCTGTTTGTTGTTTGCTGAGTGTTGGATATCCCTAAATAAGGTTGACCGTTTTTTTAATATTAACTTTAGTATTAAAAATAGTAAATAACGCAGTGAGGTATAAAAGCGCCTCACAAAAAGGCCTCAACAAAAAACGCCTGTCTATTTCTGAATAAGATCTAGGATTTTGATTCCTAATACAACACCGTGACTGGTTTTGCGATCAGAGAATGAAGTAATATAATCAATTCGAAAGGGTCTAAACTTACCGAAACCAAAGTTGTTTAAACCTAAACTAAATTCTTTGTAGGTAGGTTGGTCAGGTGTATGTAAGAGGTGAAAACCAAAAATGAGGGAGTAACGTGTTTTGTTTAAGAGTGGAATTTTATTGATTAAAAATCCGCGAAAATCGTGTTCCATGTGAAATTCAATATACGATTTATTTGTACTATACTCGTAATAGGGCAGCAGGTTAAACTGCTTGTCGTAGATTGCAGATGAACCGATAAAGGTTTGATTTCCATTGAAATGCTTGTAATCCGTAAACGGGATTTTGTTTTGTTCAAAGAACTGACCAAGCGAAATACCTGTGTACAATTCACCGAAATTCCCAATATTGTTTTGATACTTGGTTGAAATAGAACCAAACGTATAGCTAAAATGTCGATTCGTTGTATTCAATGCCTTTTCAAGGTGAACCTCCAAAATAGGGTATTTCGATTGCTGTAAGTACTGTTTTTTATTGGGATAACTGATTGTCTTTTGATCAAAAACTACCTGAACATTCATTTGTAACTTAACCAAGCCATTATTTTCAAAAGATGGTGATTCAAAATCCGTTGGATCTAAAGGATTATTAGAGGTAAATTCTAAAGTAGGAACAAAGGGGGGATTTTGGACACTATTATATAAATTTTTGCGATACGCATAGGAAAGCTGTCCTTCAAATTTAAAATTGGTAAAGGCATATTGGCTATAGTGAAACGCAATAAATTTCTGCTGAAAGTACTTGGCGTAGTTTTTTCCGAACCAAGCTGAAGCAAAAGAGTTTATTGGCTTTTTGATTGGATTATCTTGATTGAATTGTTCAATTGATTCCCCAGCCTCTAAGCGAATAGTGGTGTAATCTTCTTGATTAAAAACATGGGATGCATAACCCGAAAAGCGAAATTTATTCTCACTTACCCCATAACTGACATTCATTCCATACGATGTAGCCACGTTATCAGCACGTAATTTAGTGAAATCTATTCCCGATGTTATATTGAATCCCTGTACAGCGTTGAAGGCAAAAGTAGACAGCAACCCGTGATAATTGTAAGTCGTATTTTTATAAGAATTGACGTATTTATATCCCTTTATTAGCTTGAAAACAGTAAAGTTATTCGTTCGTTTATCAATAGAATCTAAGATACTCTTGGTGTTTTCTGTGAGTAAAATCGACTTTTGATCAAAGTATTTTTGCTCACTATTGGTCAAGTTAAAGGGGCGAATTAAAGCTAATTTGTCTTTTTCGTCGGAGTTATAATCCTTAGTGAAAGTCAAGTATTCATTGGTTTTATTCTCCATTAAATCCGCTGGTTTTTCGGTGTAATTAGAAAAACTACTTTCAAATTTACCCGTAAAATCAAACACAATAAACTTTCCATCAAAAACGAGCGTCTGAGAAACCTTTACATGCGCATCTAAGGAGGGATTGTGCTGATAGGTTTGTTTGATTTGCAGGTTGTTGATGTTTTTTAAACTGACATTATTCCCTTGCATTTTAGCATAAAAAGACAAAACCTGCCAATTTTTACTCGTGAACTCAATATACCCTTCCATAATAGGCTCTCGATCGCGTTTAGGAGTAAAATATACGCGATATAATGTTTCATCACCACTGCTTTCTTCTGAAATGATATCAAAGAAATAGTACGAATTAGCATAAGGTAGAAGAGGGGAAACAACTGTAATCTGCTTGGATACCTCAGAACTAAAAATATTAAAATCGTTGTCTGTACCCGTTAAGAAGAGTAGATCTTTAGAATTCCCTCTTTGTTGTAAGGCATGAACCGTTTCTTTACTGATGAGCTTATCTCGATAATCTAAGTCCGAATGAATTTCACTGAGGTAAATAAAATTACCCTCTTGCTCACTGTCAATATCTAAAGCAGGATCTAAATCTTTGCGCTTTTGTCCTAAATATGACGCACGTTGTGTATTGAGTTGTAAATCCCCTTTCGCATAATACGAAACTTGGTAGTTATCCGTTCGTTTTGTAAAGTTGTTATATACTAAAGAAAGTAAATAGGACGCATAGTTATCCTGTTGTTCTGTATAGAGAATGTTGCGTTTGTCTAAAGCACGCAATTGAATGACGAAAGTATCCTGGACGTCTTTATATTTTATCTTTTCGTTTTCAAAGCCCTCTTTTTGTAAATAGAGCGGAAGCTTGTTGTCCCAAGTAAGGGTAAAAAAACCATTGTCATCCGTACGAGTGTGTTGCGTACTGCCAGGAATGAAAACCAAACAATTGGAAACAGGAGTTTGCTGCTCTGTGAGTACTCTTCCGGTTCTGGTTTGTCCATAGCCTTTACCTCCTCCTATAAATACTAGGAGAAATACAAGAACTGAAACAATTTTTTTTACACTTTTATTCATTAATCTACTAAAGCACGTAAGGCTAATTCGTAACTTTTTAAACCAAAACCGAGTATAACTCCTTGACAAGCGGCTGCTAATTTAGATTCCTTTCGAAAAGACTCACGCGCATGGGTATTGGAAATATGCACCTCGATAACCGGTGTTGTAATCGCTGCAATAGCATCACCGAGTGCAATTGAAGTATGGGTATACGCTCCAGCATTAAAAATAATGCCCGCATAACTAAACCCTACTTCGTGTAATTTATCAAGTAAAACCCCCTCAATATTGGATTGAAAATAAATAAGTTCCACATTTGGAAACTTGGCTTTCAATTGCTCAAAATAGGTGTCAAAACACTGATTACCGTAAATATCAGGCTCTCTTCTACCTAACAAATTGAGATTGGGACCATTGAGTATTAATATTTTCATGATTTTAAATTAGTAGAACAATAAAACAAAGATATTTAATATTAAGGTTCCTTAGACAAAGGGGATATGAATATTTAAAAGTCCTGTTTTGAGAGTTTCCTCTCATTTAGTGGATGTTAGGATATTTGAAGTTTTTTTTGTTGAAGAATACTTGTAAATTAAGTAAATATTAACAATTTGTAGTAGTGTAATAACTGATTGATTTACAATGTCATGTTAAAAAATTAAATATATAAGGTTTCTTTAATGTTATATTTTTATTAAATAAACGTTGTTTCGGCGGGATATGCTGTAATTTCGTTCTCAGTTAATAGAAAAAAATTAATGAATATGAAAAAATTAGTACTATCGTTAGTAGCTGTTGCTGCTTTAGGATTCACAGCTAACGCTCAAGAAAAAGAAAAACCAACTTTTGGATTCCAAGAAGGTAATGTAATGATCGAAGGAAGTTTCCAAATTCAAGATCAAGTAGTGAAAGATTCTGATTCAGGAGCTAAAGATAAAACTACACATTACAACTTTAATCCTAAAGTAGGATACTTCTTAAGTGATAAATTAGCAGTTGGAGCTTCTTTAGGTTTTGGTAAAACAAACGTAGGAGCAGGTGCATTAGGAGTTGATATTACTGGAACTACAATGTATGCTGGTGCTTTTGCTCGTTACTACTTCTTAGAATTAGGTAACCGTTTCAAAACTTATGCTGAAGTTGGTGTAGGATACCAAGAAGGAAAAGTTTCTAGTGAAAAATACAAAGAAACAGGTCTAGCTGCTGGAATTGATTTAGGTTTCAACTATTTTGTTACTGAGCAATTAGCGGTTACATTTGCTTTAGGAAATGTATTCAGCTACAAAAACTACAACATGAAAGAGGATGGAACGAAAGTAGGCACAGTTTCAGAAACTGAAGCAAACTTAAACGTTTTCAATAACTTCTTTGACAATGCTACATTCGGATTAGTATACAAATTCTAATCACAGAACGGTAAATAATACAATACAAGAAAGAGCTTCAATTTTGAAGCTCTTTTTTTTATCTTTGAACTAAAGCATCAAATCAAAATGAGCACGACAAGTTGGCAAAATACCCTCCAATCTTATATTTATTATTTAAAGCTAGAGCGTGGCTTGGCAGAAAATTCTATTGAAAGTTATGAGTTAGACTTGTTGAAATTTGTGGGTTTTTTGAGCTATAGCGAGATAACTATAACGCCGAAAGAGGTTACTCCAGCGCATATCAATGAATTTGTATATCAGATTTCTACCTTATTAGCGCCAACTTCACAAGCGCGTATCATTTCAGGTCTAAAGAGTTTCTTTACTTTTTTGATCGTCGATGGTCAAATAGAAAAGGCCCCTACAGATTTGTTGGAAATTCCAAAATTGGGGCGTAAACTCCCCGAAGTCTTAGCAGTTGAAGAAATAGATGCGATGATAGCGACTTTGGATCAATCGACGTCAGAGGGCTATCGAAATAAAGTAATGCTAGAAATGCTCTACAGTTGTGGGTTGCGGGTTAGTGAATTGGTTAACCTTCGCTTGAGTGATCTGTTTTTTGAGGAAGGATTTATTCGCGTTATCGGAAAGGGAAGTAAACATCGATTTGTCCCTATTGATCCAGATACGATGCAGTGGGTATTACTTTATAAAAGCAGTATACGCGATCATATGCAGGTAAAGAAAGAAGATAGTGACGTTGTTTTTCTAAATCGAAGAGGAGGACGCTTAACGAGAGCTATGATCTTTACCATTGTTAAGCAAGCAGCTAAACAAGCAAATATTCAGAAGAATATTAGTCCCCATAGTTTCCGACATTCTTTTGCGACTTACCTATTAGAAAATGGTGCAGATATTCGCATGATTCAATTGATGTTGGGACACGAATCTATTCTAACGACCGAAATATACACCCATATTAGCAGAGAAAAGTTAAAAGGTGTTATGAATACCTATCACCCGAGAAGTAAGAAATAGGAGGGAGTAGGAAAGGATAGTAAAGAGAAAGGATAGTAAAGAGAAAGGATAGAATGAGTACAGTAACTTTTGGCGAATAAAACGGATTGAAAAAGGAGCTTATCACAGGGATAAAAAAAAGCGAAAGATATTCTTTCGCTTTTTTAGTATTATTTAGCAATGTTAATTGCTCTTGTTTCTCTAATAACAGTAATTTTTACTTGACCTGGATACGTCATTTCTGTTTGAATTTTCTGTGAAATATCGAAAGATAACGTAGCAGCCATTTCATCGGATACTTTTTCACTTTCTACGATTACACGCAATTCTCTACCCGCTTGAATCGCATATGAGTTTTTAACTCCTCCAAATTCATTGGCGATACCTTCAAGATCTTTTAAACGTTGGATATAAGAATCTAATACTTGTCTTCTCGCTCCTGGTCTCGCTCCTGAAATAGCATCACACACTTGAATGATTGGCGCAATTAAAGTTGTCATTTCAATTTCGTCGTGGTGAGCTCCAATTGCATTGCAAACTTCTGGTTTTTCACCAAATTTCTCTGCCCATTGCATACCTAAGATTGCGTGTGGAAGTTCGCTTTCTGTTTCTGGAACCTTACCGATATCGTGTAACAATCCAGCACGTTTGGCCAACTTAACGTTTAATCCTAATTCAGCAGCCATTAAACCACATAATTTAGCAACTTCACGAGAGTGTTGTAATAAGTTCTGACCGTAAGACGATCTGTATTTCATACGACCAACGATTTTGATTAATTCAGGGTGCAAACCGTGAATACCTAAATCAATAACCGTTCTCTTTCCGATTTCAATAATCTCCTCTTCAATTTGCTTGGTTGTTTTGGCAACAACTTCTTCAATTCGAGCAGGATGGATACGTCCGTCTGTTACCAAACGGTGTAAGGATAAACGTGCAATCTCGCGTCTTACTGGATCAAAACAAGAAAGAATGATCGCTTCAGGGGTGTCGTCCACAATGATTTCTACACCTGTAGCTGCTTCAATCGCTCTAATGTTTCTTCCTTCACGTCCAATGATGCGACCTTTTACATCGTCTGATTCAATGTTGAATACAGATACACAGTTTTCAACCGCTTCTTCTGTACCAACACGTTGAATTGTATTGATAATGATCTTTTTCGCTTCTTGTTGTGCCGTTAATTTGGCCTCTTCAATTGTATCTTGAATGTAAGACATTGCATCCGCTTTTGCCTCCGTTTTTAAACTTTCGATGATTTGGTTTTTCGCCTCATCAGCTGTTAAACCAGAAATAATCTCTAATTGTTCTACTTGGGTGCGGTGTAAACGCTCTACTTCCTCTTGTTTCTTCTCTACGTGTTCTAACTTAACATCGTAATCTTTAATTATTTTTTCGCTTTCCTCCGCAGCTTTTTTCGCTTTAGAAAGTTCGTTTGAGATTTGCGATTCTTTATCTCTAGTTCTTTTCTCAGCTTCCGCCATTTTTTTATCTCTCGATAAAATTACTTGCTCATGTTCTGCCTTTAACTCGATAAATTTCTCCTTTGCTTGAAGAATTTTCTCCTTCTTAATAGACTCTCCTTCTGTTTTTGCGTCGCGTATAATTGTCTTAGCTTCATTATTAGCGTTTTGTAAAATAGAAGAAGCATGGTTTTTTTCCAGGTATTTTGCAATTGCAAAACCGATGCTTGCACCTACTAAAACTCCTCCAACAATAAATAGTATATCCATATGTGTTTTATAATTATATAAAAAAAAGCCCACATCAGTAGAGTTGCATAAACTCTGAATTTAAACAAGTTTTGGGTTAGCTTGCTTTTCAAGGATCTGCAGTAATGCAGCATGCTTTAGTAGCAACGATTCACCCATTTTAATTTGTTAGTGTTGAGTTTATCAAAACGGTTTACTAATGTGAGCAGTATCTTTTTTTAGTTTTCCTTTAAATAAGAACGTGTTTCTATTTCGAAAGTATACGATCTAAAGCCTCGTCTAATCGAACTAATCGATCAACAGCTTTATTGTAATTCTCAGATTTGTCAATTGTTTTTTGCTCAGTTTGCGATGCTAATTGCAAAGCACACATCGCTAGAACATCTTGCTTATCTCGTACCGCATAGCTCTCCTCAAACTGATTTATCATGATATCAATCTTCTTTGACGCCGAGCGCAAAGCCTCCTCCTGTGCATAGGTAACCGTTAAGGGATATACACGATCAGCTATCGATATCTTGATTTTTAGTTGTTCATTCTGACTCATAGCTAGCTTTATTTACTGAGTTGAGCGATACAATTGTCAATCTCTCTTATCAATGAATTTATCTTGAGTTTCGTATCTTTTCTTCCTTCGTCACTGCCCAATAGTGAATTGGCTAATTGCAGAGATTCATATTTTTTATAAATGTCGTCTAATTGCGTCTCATTTTGTAGAATCTCCTGCTGTGCCTTGATCAAGTTTTGTTTAAGCTTGTTGTTTTCTGCTTCTAATTGATCTAATCTTTGTACAAGTTTTGCAAACTTTACTTCCAATGCATTAATTATGTCCGTTAGTTCACTCATGTCGCAAAATAAATATTCACTATTCTTTTACAAAGTTACAATTTGTATTTAGATTTTAAAATATTTTCTGCTAAAAGTTCGCGCGATCGGCTAGGAAATTGATTAATAACTAGATAATGGAAAATAAAACAACTTTTTTACTGATCGTCAGACGGATATCCTTAGCTATTTTCCCTAAGTGAACAGCTAAAGACAAGAAACTAAAGAAATAGATACTTGCTTTACGAAGACAGTAAAGCACACCATTTTAGAGTCGATTAAAAAGAAAAGAAGTTGGCAAGTGGTATTTCTCGTAAAGAGAAGGTGCTTTTTTAGATTATTCTTTATTTTAGCATTAAATTATATGAAATGAAAAAAAGTTTAACTGGAATTTTTGTTTGCTCTGCTCTTGTTGCTTTTGGACAATCTACGTCTTTAGAATTTGCCAACCCTTTAAATATTGCTATTCACGCCTCTGGAAATTTTGGCGAGCTCAGGGGAACTCACTTTCACGCAGGGTTAGATATTAAGACGCAACAGCGTATTGGACTCCCTGTTTATGCACCCGCAGATGGTTATGTATCGCGTATTAAAGTCTCTACTTGGGGGTATGGGAAAGCCTTGTATATAGATCATCCTAATGGAATGACAACTGTTTATGGGCATTTGAGTGGTTACGAGGGGGCAATTGCGCAACGGGTTTTCGATACGCATTACAAGCAACGCATTTTTGAACTAGAAATTTTTCCAAAACGCAATGAAATTCCCGTGAAAAAAGGAGATATTATCGCTTATACTGGTAATACAGGTGGCTCTGGTGGTCCTCATTTACACTACGAATTTCGAGATACGAAAACACAAGCCATTGTCAATCCGTTGAGCTGGGGAATGAAAGCAATGCTCACTGATACGGAAGCACCAACTGTCAATGCAGTGTATGCTTACCCCATTTCTCAAGATGCTGTTATCAATCAGACCATCAAACCGGTGGCCTTGACGTATAAAACAATAAACGGTGTGTTGACTGCTGATCCTATTACTGCAAAAGGAAAAATAAGCTTTGGCGTTGATATGTACGACACCGCAAACTATAATACAAATAAAAACGGTGTTTATAAAGTAGCTACTTTTGTCAACGGAAAACCGAGCTTTAGTTATCAATTCGATACTTTTGCATTCAGTGAATCCGGTTTTGTCAATGCCTTGATCGATTATAGTCATGCGAGTCGCACCAAAAGCAAAGTGCAAAAAATGTTTGTGGAAAAACCATATCCCTTATCTGTTTTAACGATGGACAAAACAACAAAAGGCGTGTTAGACGTTAAACCAGGGGAAAGTTATACCTACAAAATCGTGGCCTCTGATTATCATGGGAATCAAACGATAATTGAAATTCCAATTACGTATGCAGATGATTTTGTCGCTCGAGTGGAAAGCAAAGACGTTTCTGGTGCGGACAGTTATGACGTCGTTTCTACAAGAGAAATGCTGCTGGAAAAGGACTTTGCAACGGTGAGTATTCCTGCTAATACGTTTTATCAAGATTTTGCGTTTTTATTTGATGCTAAAGACAAAATCGTAACCCTTCACAAAGATGAAGTAGCAGCGTTTAAGAATATGACCCTCACGGTAGATATGAGTGGTTTTGGTTTAAGTGAAGCTGATCTCAAAAAAGCATATCTCGCGCAAGTGGCACCCAATGGAAGTAAAAGTTATTTAAAAACGCCCAAAAAAGGCAGTGTGTTTACTGCTTATACCAAGAAATTAGGTAAGTACACTTACGGGATTGACCATACGCCACCCAAGATTTATCAACCGAGTTTTAAAGAAGGTGACTGGTTGAGCAATGCCAAAGAGATTTCTTTTTTAATACAAGATGTCGAAACGGGAATTCAAGCGATTGAGGGAACAATTAACGGTAAGTGGATCTTGTTAGATTACGATTACAAAACAAAAAAAATAGTACATTTATTCCGCGATGGAGTAGTGAGTTCAGGTCGTAATGACGTGGTCATTAAAGTGACAGATAACATGGGGAATGAAACAACGTATTCCACTCATTTTTTTAGAAAGTAAACTATGGTGAATCAATGGAGAATAACACTGCTGTCTTTGCTTTTGTGTATAGCTACCTATGCGCAGGACAAGGCTATCTTACAAGGGAATGTTGTGGTAAAAGGAAACGAAGAAAAGGTAGGGGAAGTATTAGTGTTGTTGCGTGATGGCGTGATTGCAAAAACAAAAATCAATGCACTAGGCGCGTTCTCAGTTGAAGTACCAGCAAATGAGTCACTACACTTGAAGTTTATCGGTAGTCTTTGTTTAGTTAAAGAGGATTTTCGGTTGAATGCGAATGAAATTCGAAAACTACAAATCACTTGTAATGGAATACAAGCGCAGGTGGAAGAACTTAAACAAGAGAATCAAGGGCTGTCAAATAGCGTAATGCCAACTGTTGAGATTTTAAATAGCAATACAAGGGTAGAACGCGACTTATCGAGTATTGCTCTTACGGGAATCTCAGATGTTGTCAAAGGAAGTAATCGATTGGAAACAGTCCTTACCACACTGCCTGGTGTGAATTCAAATAATGAATTGAGTAATCAATTTTCAGTTAGAGGTGGTAGCTTTGATGAGAATTTAATCTATGTCAATGGTGTAGAAATGTATCGCCCTTTTTTAATACGCTCCGGAAAACAAGAAGGGTTGAGTTTTATTAATCCGACCATGGTACAGGATATTGCCTTTTCAGCGGGTGGATTTACCGCAAGATATGGAGATAAATTGTCTTCGGTTTTAGAGGTAACTTACCGAAAACCTACCCAAAATAAAGCTTATTTACAGGCTAGCTTTTTAGGGGCAGGTGCAACCGTTGATCTTGTGTCGAAAGATAAAGCGTTTACGGCTATCTTGGGAATGCGTTACCACAACAACCGCTTGTTGATGAATCGCAAAGATGATGAGGGCTATTATCGCCCTTCTTTTATGGATGCGCAAGCCATACTTCACTACAAGTGGAACGAAGGGTGGGATTTTAGTTTTATCGGAAATATTACAGGTAATCAATATAAGTACGAACCTAATCGAGCAAATGTGTCCTTTGGTGGGTATAATGCATCTACTGTGTCGATTTTATACAACGGAAAGGAAGAAGATCAATATAGCTCGTTGTTTGGTGCTTTTGTTTCAACGTATAAAACAGAACAAACTAAGATTGAAGGGGTTTTCTCGGCGTATCATACCCAAGAAAAGGAGTATTATGATATTGAAGCTTCTTATTTAGTCGTGGATCAAACGGAATATGACAATGATCCGCTCTTTGGAAAGGAGATAGAAAATCCTTTGCCGATTAAAAAGGGAGTGGCTTCTCAGTATTCACACGCAAGAAACGACTACGATGCCCTGTCTTTGAGTGCGGAAGTAAAAGGAAAACACCTACTTGATGACGCTAATACAGCTTTGCGCTGGGGAGTGAAATACGTACATGAAAATAGTCGAGATCGATTGTCTGAATGGGAATTGATCGACTCCTTGGGGTATATAGCTCCAAGTAATGGCGCCTTCGCAGCACTACACAAGCAGCAAACAGTTGATGTGGATCGTGTGATGGCGTATGGGGAGTGGAGTAAAAATGCATATACGCAATGGGCTAAGATTAGTTTAAACGCAGGGGCGAGAATGCAGTGGTGGAAGATGTCTCAAGCGAATCAAGGAAAGGCTGTAGTGAGTCCAAGGGTGCAGCTCGGGATAGAACCAAGTAACTGGGAAAAGGATATGCTATTTAGCTTATCCTTTGGTTTGTATCAACAACCTCCTTCTTATCGGGAGTATAGAGGGTTTGACGGTACGTTGAACCCCAATTTGAAGGCGCAAAAAGCGTGGACTGTCGTATTGGGGCATCAGTATCGATTTAAAATGTGGGACAAAAATTTCAGAATGCAGTCGGAAGTGTATTACAAAAACGTACAAGATGTAAATGTGTATACATTAGATAATGTGCGTTTGCGCTATGTAGCAAATAACGATGCGAAAGCCTATGTTTATGGAGCAGATGTTCGACTCTATGGTGAATTTATCCTAGGAACGGAATCGTGGATCAGTTTTGGATACATGAAGACGGAAGAAAACTATCAACACAAAGGCTATATTGCAAGACCTACGGATCAACGGCTGAAATTTGGTATGTTGTTTCAAGACTATGTTCCAAGCATTCCCAATTTGAAGTTATACCTAAACGCTGTTTATAATACCGGATTGCCAGGAGGATCACCCTCCTATGTAGATCCTTATTTGTATCAAGGTAAATTACGTGATTACAAGAGAGCGGATATCGGATTTAACTACGTGTTTAAAGATGCGGAAATTGGTCAAGATAGCAAATGGCTGCAAGGGATTGACCAATTGCAAATTGGAATCGAAATATACAATGTGTTTAACATTGAAAATGCCATTACCAATACGTGGATTCGCGATCTAAATAGCCACAAAGCTTACGCCATTCCCAATTTTATGACGAGTAGAACGTTTAATATGAAATTAGCAGTAACATTTTAATTTTTTTTTCCTGCATTTGTAAAAAACGTATCTTTGAATCATCAATAGTGAAAAGAATGAAAACAAAATTAGGTTTAGTAGCAAGTGTTTTTTTCGTTGTGCTGTTTTTTTCTTGTAAAGGACAAGAAGAGAAACCCAAAGTTATTTATAAAGATGAGGTAAAAAAAACGGAACAACAGGAAATAGTTAAAGAAAAAACAGAAGATATTAGAATTGCCGATTTACCCTTGGTTGTTGGTAGCTCGTCCTATTTAATTCACCCGGTGGGGGAAGTTAGAGTATATGCTAGCCCAAGTAAATACGGAACAAGTAAAGTAAGTCAGTTTTCATATACCGTTTCCAATTATGTTCCATTCGAAATTACAGGATATCTAGAAAACTTGATGTTTCAACACAAAGATTCTACCACTATTAGACCGTTGACCACTCAGAAAATTCAAATCCAATCTCTTGTGTATTTAAACACGATGGCAGAAAAAATAAAGAAAAATATACTAGTGTATAATGTTTTTGACGGAGATACGAATCGTGATGGCAGAATTGATTCCAATGATATTAAAACACTTTATATCAGTAGAGGAAGCGGAAAAGAGTTTAAAAAACTAAGTCCTTACTTGCAAGAGTTATTGGATTGGACGGTGGTAGAGGTGCAAAATAGACTGTATTTTAGAACGATTGAAGATATCAACAAAAACGGAGCATTCGATAAGAATGACAATGTCAATTATTTTTACCTCGATTTAACGGATCCGACTTGGGAAGTGAAGAGCTATGATCCACTAAATAATTTAAGTGAAGAAGTAGTTGTAGAACCCGTTGATACAGAAGAAGTGAAGTAAAGAACAATAAAAAAAGTAAAGTAGAGTCCTAAGATGTTGTAGCATTTTAGGGCTTTTTTTATGTCTTTTCGTTAAGTGTTTTTCGTCATTTCTCAACAGCTTTTGCCAAGGGTGTGTTGAAATCTTTTCTTACTTATTAAAGAGAATGTAGAGGAGGAAATAAGTACAATACAATTAGGGAAAGTACTTCTCTTTTTGAGAAATTTTGATGCATGAGTCTTTTGTTTTTTGTTTAACTCGCCTAATATGAAAAAAAAGTAACAAAATTCATAATTATGAATTTAATGGTGTTTTTAACTTATGGTCTTAGGTGTTTTTTACTTTTGTGTTTATTTTTTGTATATATTGTAGTTGTTTGTGTAATTCGTTTGATTTATTGTTTGTGTTTTGTAGGAGATCTAATAGGAAAAACAAAATAAGATGTGACTTTTTTGGAGTTGTGTGGTCTAAAGAATATACAAAATGAGATTTTTGATTTGATTGATCCATTTCAATGAAAATGGAGTTTGTACATAATCCACAACAAAAAATACAAAGGCTGTTCAAAGTAGGGAATAAGACAGTTAATTGGTGAATCAGTTGGTTTTATTGTATTAAATGGATATAAATTAATATAAGAATAATTGTTATTTGGTAAAATTACTTAACGACTATTGGTGTTTTTCCTTGAGAAGTTAAGTATAATAAACAGTTAAATGCGATTAGTTGTAGAATATGTAAATCTCATTTTGTAGTGTTAAATATTATGTTAATCTAAAAAATAAATAATAATTTTGTCACGCTTTAAACGAAAGTAAAAAAAGTAGTAATAGGCGAACATCTATTATCTTAAGTCCCCACTTAATAGAGAATCGTGCTATATAGCTATGCAGTATAGTCACGGCGCAATATGTGAGGGTAGAGGTATTATATTAATACATCATCACCACTAACATTATGAAACTAATTAAAACATTTGATGGTTTTTTACGAGGCCATTTTAACTTCGAGAGTATCGTTAAGAGTATTTTAGCTATCTCTCTGATTCAGCTTCTTGTGATTTACTTAGGAATAAGTCTTAATTTTAGTCACTTAGCAATTCCTTTATTGTATTTTTTTACCAGAAAAATAGCTAGAAAAGTAGAGCCTTCTGTAGAGGAGTTTTTCCTTCATTACAGCATTGTTGTGGTGGTTATCTTGTTGCCTAGTTTATTTCCTTTTAAGTACTTTGGATCGCTAATTTTTGCTTATGTATTAACGTATTTAACGTTGTTGTATAAGGAGTTGAAAAGCATTGAGCCGACAACTGCGAATCAAAGCGTATTGGGATTTATCGGTTTTTTCTGTAACTATCTAATCGCGTGTTTAATCGCTAAAACTATCTTTTTCGTCATGACCTATATCTTTGCGGATTTGGGGATCGAATATGTATTCTTTCAAGTAGGATTAACGGTTTTAGTGTTGTTATTCAGCTTGTTGAGTTTAGTTTTTATTCACAATGGAAATAAGGGATTATTGAATCAAGTGCCGAGTTTTATCGTAAATAAAGCACATACTCGCCCGTTCCAAAGCGGACTGGAAGATAGAGAACGCATGATTATTGAGTTTTTCGAAACAAGTGACGATTTTTTAGCTACTTCTTTTTCTTTAGAAGATTTGGCTGATGCAGTTAGTTTAAATAAACAAGAAGTATCAACCGTGATTAATCACCACTTGAATTCTTCTTTTTATCATATGGTAGCTCAGTATAGGATTTTGCATGCAAAAGCACTGTTACAAGAGCGAAATAATTTGACAATAGAAGCTATTGTAGAAGAGTGTGGATTTAGTTCTAAATCAACTTTTAACAAATACTTTAAGCTGTTCGTAGGTAAAACTCCTTCTGTGTATTGAAGTCAAATCGCATAGTCAAACGGTTATGGAATTTTATTTCAACTTAATTGTACTAACGGCTGCCATTATTTTTGGGGGTATATCTTTTATTGTAAACAATAAATTGACGACTTCTACAAAGACACAAAAAATGCTAAACGTGTTTTTGTTGTTCTTTGTTCTTCACCTTATTACAATTTTGTGTAGTAGATTACTGTGGTCGGATTATCGTTTGGTTCATTTGGGGTTGCCCCTTAATACCGTTTACGCACCCACTTTTTATTGCTGTTTGGTCCTCTTAACTGAAGAGGTGAATAAAGAAACAAAGAGAGCAAATAGATTTCTCTTTATGCTTCATTTTGTTCCTTCTCTTGTGCTCCTTGGTTTTTACGGTTTCTTGTTAGGGAATCATTTTACAATGGGATCGGTTGAAGCGTATCGCTATTTGCTAGTGCTGTATTTCGTTGAAGTATTTCAGTACATCGGCTATTCATTTACTGGATACTTTAAAATTAATAAGCTGGTATTGAACAATAATGTACGCTTGTTAATTCTCAGAGTTATGTGGATTATGATCTTTATGGCTTTGGTCTGCTTAGGTGTGGTCTTCTATAATAACATTTTATATTATGATCTGTCAATCACTTATTTAGCTTTGTTGTGCTTTTCTGTTGTGATTTTTAATTACTATATGGCGCGCTTGAAGTATGTCAAAGTAGTGTCGATTTCAGATGGTGAATCAGATCGAGTGGAAGAAGATATACAAGCCCTTTTAAAATACGAAAAATCAAAACTAGCAGAAGATGTTTTACAGGCTTATAAAATTAAGGTAGAGCAGATTGTATTGGAGAAAAAGTCCTTTTTGAAAGTGAATTTTACCTTGGAGGATTTAGAGCAAGAAAGCAAAATTGCCAAACACCATTTATCTC
The DNA here is from genome assembly GCF_050522425.1 of Myroides sp. C6-3. Lineage (NCBI taxonomy): Bacteria > Pseudomonadati > Bacteroidota > Flavobacteriia > Flavobacteriales > Flavobacteriaceae > Myroides > Myroides sp. C6-3. Next base: position 60,481 of record NZ_JBMVQP010000017.1, read on the forward strand.
AGTTTTTTTCCACCACCTATGGAATGAACTTCAACGCTTATATCAATAAATTACGCGTCGAATATGCCAAGGAATTGTTGAAGCAAAAGGATTTTGACATTACGGTGTCGGAATTAGGGGATGAATGTGGTTTTAATTCACGTACTTCTTTCTTTCGAGCATTTAAAAAATACGAAGGAGTTTCTCCTTCTGAATATATTACAACTGTTCTGGAAAACAGATAGGTTCAGTACATTACAGCGGATAAAAATACGTAAACAAAGAAAAGCATTCTAGACAACAGAGTGCTTTTTTTAGTTTTAGGCAAAGAAGTAAGTAACGGTTGGTGTGCTACTAACAATCCTACTATATTTCATTTGCATATAAAAAGAGTTGTTTATATTTGTATAAGCATTGAAGTATGCAATTTTTAGAACAGAAAATAATTTTACAGCTTAGTAAAGAAAAAATAGAAATAATGATTATACAACCTAGAACTCGTGGATTTATCTGCTTAACTTCTCATCCTGAAGGATGTGCAGCGCATGTTAAACAACAAATTGCTTATGTTAAATCAAAAGGAAAAATAGCGAACGGACCTAAAAAAGTACTTGTAATTGGTGCTTCAACTGGTTTCGGATTGGCATCGCGTATTTCTGCGGCTTTTGGATCAGATGCAGCTACAATTGGGGTTTTCTTTGAAAAATCAGCAACAGAAGGTCGTCCCGCAACTGCAGGTTGGTATAATTCAGCAGCATTTGAAACAGAGGCAGCTAAGGCTGGTTTATATGCAAAAAGCATCAATGGAGATGCTTATTCTGACGAAATTAAAAAACAAACAATCGATTTGATTAAACAAGATTTAGGTCAAGTGGATTTAGTGGTTTATAGTTTAGCTTCACCAAGACGTACACATCCAAAAACAGGAGTGGCTTATGCGTCTGTATTGAAGCCAATCAATGAACCTTTTTCAAATAAAACGGTAGATTTCCATACGGGAGTAGTTTCGAATATTACAATCGATCCTGTAACAGAACAAAGTGATATTGATAATACGATCGCTGTTATGGGAGGAGAAGATTGGAAATTTTGGATGGAAGATTTAAAAGCAGCAGGTGTTTTAGCAGATGGAGTTAAAACTGTTGCGTATTCTTACATCGGACCTGAGTTGACCTATCCAATCTACCGCAATGGTACAATTGGTATGGCTAAAAATGACTTAGAGGCTACTGTATCGACAATCAATAATTTGTTAGCTGACTTAGAAGGAATTTCTTATGTGTCTGTAAACAAAGCCTTGGTTACGCAATCAAGCTCTGCAATTCCTGTAGTGCCTTTGTATATTTCTTTGTTGTATAAAGTGATGAAGGAGAAGAATATTCACGAAGGTTGTATTGAGCAAATGTATCGCTTGTTTAATGATCGTTTGTACAGCGACAAAACTATAGCTTTGGATGCAGAAGGACGTATTAGAGTTGACGATTGGGAAATGAGAGAAGACGTACAAGCAGAAGTAGCGAAACTATGGGAGCAAATCAATTCAGATAATATTAATGAAATCTCCGATTTAGAAGGCTATAGAAAAGATTTCTTTAACTTGTTTGGATTCGAATTCGACGGAATAGATTACAATGCAGAAACAAATGAACTAGTTCATGTAGCTAGTATTAAATAATAAAAAAGGTGCTCTAAAAAGAGCACCTTTTTTTATGGGTTTATGGTTTAGGAGCAGTTTAAGGATTCCGGTTAACCACAAGATATAATTTGTAAGGGATGAGCAATAAGGAACCGTGTACACGCATCGCCTCATCAAACAGCAAACACCAAGCACCGAACTACCCCAAATACTTTTCCTGTAGGTCTGTCACAACAAGTTGAATTTGTTGTGTAAGTGTATCAATATACAAGGAAAGCTCTTCTTTGGTTTGAAAGTTGATGGTTTGATCTTCTAATTTTTCTAAAGAAGGAACGAGGTGATTGATTTGAAGCTGTTTGAACATAGGTAGCATTTTATGAGCAATGTTGCTCACAGTTTGATAGTCAAAGTCGTCTTTTGCATACGTGAGATCAAGGATGTTTTCTTGCGTGCTATCAACAAAAATAACAACAAATTTACGCAAGGCAGCAACATCTTCGCCTATAAATTGTTTAATTTGATTGATGTCATACAGTTGCTCAGGATTGCTTGGAGGTACACTTTGATTTTCAATCGGGGTAAGCTCCAGCTTGTGTGTTGGGTGTAGGAGTTGTGTGATTAAGATCAGTAACTCTTGCAATTGAATAGGTTTTTGATGTGCGGAGGTAAATCCAGCTGCTGTAAAATCCTCTACCGTAAGATCGCGTTTACCTGATAAGGCAACTACGGGAATATCGCGGTAGGCAGGATTGTTTTTCAACAAGTGAATCATTTCGAAACCATCCATTTTTGGCATTTGAATATCGCTTAGAATAAGATCATAATGCTCCTGAGCCAATACACTTTCTATTTCTGAAGAATCATTGAGTACTTCTATTTTTTTGAAAATAGGGGTAAGCAGTTCTTCCATAAGTTGTAGTTGGATTTTGTCATCATCTACAACGAGGATATTGTCTTGTGCTAATATGGTAAAGTGTTCCTTGAACTGCTGAGGTGAAGTAAGGGAATTGGTTTGTATATCCGCCTCTTCAAGGGGAAGGGTTAAGGTAAATATTGATCCCTCTCCCAAAATACTCTCTACTTTGATCTCTCCGTTGAGTAGATTAATCAAGCGTTTGGAGATATTTAATCCCAATCCTGTACCTCCAAAGCGCTTTTCAATACCTTCATTTGCTTGGCTAAATTCTTTGAATATGTTTTCAATTTGACTCTGTTCAATGCCAATTCCTGTATCAATAACTTTGATTTCTAGTTGGTTATCCAATCGAAGTGCTTCAATGAAAACACCGCCCTGTTGGGTGAATTTTAGCGCATTGGTGATTAAGTTTGTGACAATTTGCTTTAAGCGGTAAGGATCTGAAATAAAAGTACTGTTGAGATCAGGGCTTACCGTCCATTTTAATTTTATTTTTTTACTTTCTGCATTAGGTACTAAGGGTGCACAGATACTTTCGATGAGTTCTTTGGGGTTGAACGCCTTTTCTTGAATGCTTATTTTGTTGTTCTCTAATCGAGAAAAATCGGTTAAGTCGTTGATGAGGTTAGCAATATACTGGGTTGAACTTTGTATATTGTTGAGGTATTGGCGTTGTTTAGGCTTTAGTTCTGTATTTTCCAATAAAGTAGCAAAACCGATTAAGCTCCCTAAAGGTGTTTGTAAATCATGTGTTACTGTAGCAAATAACATCGTTTTACTGCGCAATAAGACCTCTCTTTCTTGGTTGAGTTGTTCTAATTTTAAACGATATTCTTGGGTTTGGTTGATGTCTTTGATGATGATCCAACCTAAAATAATAATAACAAACAAGGCCGATCCTCCTATGTAAGCAATATTGGTCGATGCCGTACTGATACGCGCTTTCGATTCATTGATGTTTTGATAGGAGAGTGAGAGTAAATTGTGCTCAATACTTTCGAGTATTTTACGCAATTCATTCGTGATATTTTTGTTCTCTATAATAAGCTTTTGTTCCTCTTTTAATAAATTCGCCTGTTGTTGATTGACTTTTTGCTGTGCTTGCAGAATAATGTTTTCCATTGCACTGATAATCGAATCCGTCACTTTCGGATAACTGATTGTTTTGGTGATTGTGTCGGTATGGTCACCTTTAAATAAACGGGCCCATGCACTTCGTTTTTCTTTCTCTTTGGTTTGGATGACAATAGGCTCTATTTTTTTTTCGATCTCATCTCGTATATCGTATATTTTATCAATAGCTTCGCTGTAGTTTCGATCTTCATTGATTTCTTTTCTCGCTTTGATGATATTGTTAAAGCTGACTTTCTTCTTCTTTAGCAAGTCTTGAACCAAATCTATCTTCTGATGAATAGCCTGATCCGTCGTTGTTAGTTTAATCTGCTCGATCTGATTGACTAAGGTGTCTAAATGTGAATAATAGCTCTTAATGTCTTTGCTGTTGCCTGTTACAATTGCATTTCGACTGTAAATCTCCGAAGAGTACAGGTTGTTTAATGTGCTGCTGACAAGGAAGATCTTGTTGTTTTCTTTGACTACTTGTTCTTCTGGTAAAGTGAATTTTTTCGCTTCTTTATAGATGTAAAAACCCGAAAAGAAGACCGCACCTAGCAGTATGATATACAAGAATATTATTTTTAATTGAATCGATTTAGAGGGTTTCATCTTGTACTACGTATTTGTATTGAGTTACAAATGTACAAAATGTTCGTTCTCTTTGTTGATTTTTCCCTTGTGTAACAAGTGGAAACAAAAAAAAAAAAATAAGAATTTAATGGTTGCGAATTATATTTTTTGTAGTTTGTATTTTTAGTGTATATGTAAATTAATTATGGTTTTATTTGGATATTAGTTAGAAATGATTAACTTTAGTATAAACTATTTATTTTAGTTTTTGTAAAAAAGGGGGGTGTTGATTTATTTCGATAGTCTTTGTGTTTAATCAATTAAGTATGTATAGTATGGCAAAGAATGATTTATTTAAAAAAGATTGGTTAGATATCGTATTTGCAGGTAGAAATAAGCAATATGGAGCCTACAAATTGCGTCTAGAAAGTCCAAGAACAACCCTTATTGCCTTAGGCAGTGGATTGTGTTTGTTTGGTTTGGTATTTGTAGTGCCAGCGGCTATTTCTTCTCTTTTTGACGAAGAGAATCCTACATTTGCTGGTGGTGAAATTGAATATGTAGATCCTTTAGATCAAGTAGTTGAACTAGAAGATTTGGTATTTCCTAAGGAAGAAGTGGAAGAGCCAGAACCGATTATAGACACCTATATACCGGAAGAGTCTAGTGCGCCTGCTTCTAGTATGGACGTCGAGCGATTTACGATTTTGGAAGTTGCAGCAGCGAATGAAATAGTGGAAGAACCTGCTAAGCAAGAGGATTTAGTTGAGGTGTTGATCGGCAATAGTACGATTGAAGGAGCTAAAGAAGGAACTATTCTGATCAAAGAGGAAGCAGGAACCACGCTTGAAGGTGTTGGAAGTGAAGCTGGAAAGGGACATGCGAAAGAGATGGAGAATAAAATTTACCGCGTAACAACGGAAAGTGCTACACCTATGGAAGGCTTGGCGCATTTTAGCAAGAGTTTTATCTCTAAGTTTAGAGAAATACATATTCCCAATACAACAGGTGGTAAGGTTCAAGTGATTTTGTCTTTTGTTGTGGAGAAAGACGGGAGTATTACGGATATAAAGGTGATGCGTGACCCTGGTTATGGTGCGGGAACGGAGGCAGTTCGCGTGTTGAAAACAATGCCGAAATGGAAACCGGCACGTCAAGATAATCGAGCAGTACGATCTCAGTTTACTTTACCGATTACAATTCAAGTACAGTAAAGGAGATAAATTGATAGGTTAATACAAAAGAAAAGCGATCCATTTGGATCGCTTTTTACTTTATATTGTATTTGAACATTAGTCTCTTGAAATACCTCTTGAAATTACAATTTTTTGAATTTCAGAAGTTCCTTCGTATATCTGAGTGATTTTTGCATCGCGCATCATACGTTCAACATGGTATTCTCTTACATATCCATTTCCACCGTGAATCTGAACTGCTTCAACCGTTGTGTCCATCGCTGTTTTTGAAGCAAATAGTTTTGCCATTGCTCCTGAAACTGAAATGTCTTGTCCAGCATCTTTCTCTACTGCTGCTTTTAAACACAACATACGCGCCGCTGAAATTTGAGTTGCCATGTCAGCTAATTTGAATGCAATCGCTTGATGATTGATGATCTCGGTTCCAAAAGCTTTGCGCTCTTTTGCATATTTTAAAGATAACTCATAAGCTCCTTGTGCGATTCCCAACGCTTGTGATGCAATTCCAATACGACCGCCATTTAAAACGTTCATTGCAAAAGCAAAACCAAATCCGTCTTCGCCAATTCTATTTGCTTTTGGTACTTTTACGTCTGTGAAAAGTAACGTATGGGTATCAGAACCGCGGATTCCCATTTTTTGCTCTTTTGCTCCAATTTCGAATCCAGGTAATCCTTTTTCTACAATGAAAGCATTGATTCCCTTGTGTTTTTTCTCCGGATTGGTCTGAGCAATAACAATGTAAAACGAAGCAGTACTACCATTAGTAATCCAGTTTTTTGTTCCGTTTAACAAGTAGTAATCCCCCATGTCAACAGCTGTTGTTTTTTGAGAAGTCGCATCCGAACCTGCTTCTGGCTCAGATAAACAAAAAGCTCCGATTCCTTCTCCTGAAGCTACCTGAGTTAAATATTTTTCTTTTTGTTCTTCGTTGGCATATTTCTCTAATCCAGCACAAACTAAAGAATTATTAACAGATAAAACTACAGCAGTAGACGCATCTACTTTTGCAATCTCTTCCATTGCTAGTACGTACGATACACTATCCAATCCACTTCCACCGTATTTTGGATCAACCATCATCCCTAAGAACCCTAGCTCTCCTAGTTTTTTAATTTGCTCTGTTGGGAAAATTTGGTGTTCATCTCTTTCAATAACGCCTGGTAATAATTCGGTCTGTGCGAAATCGCGAGCAGCCTGCTGAATCATTAGCTGTTCTTCTGTTAATTTAAAATCCATTGATTGTTTATTTTATTCTTTGTAATCTAGAAAATTTATCCGTTCAAATATAGCGGAATAATATCAAATATTCAATTAGTATGCGTAAATTTATACCTATGAAAAATAGTCAATACCGCGTTATCGGAATCATGTCAGGAACCTCTTTAGATGGGGTAGATATCGTATATGTTCAGTTGATTGTTCGAGAAGGAAAATGGACTTTTAACCTTCAAAAAGGACAAACCATCGCCTATTCAACCGCATGGAGAAAGAAGCTAAAAGAAGCGATTGCGCTGAATAAAGAAGCTTTGGATCAATTGGATGAGGAATATACCGTGTATTTAGCGGGTATTATTACCGCCTTTATACAAGAAAATGCCTTAGAAACGATCGATTTTGTTTGTTCACATGGACACACTATTTTACATCGCCCTGATTTGGGCTATACGGTGCAAATTGGAAACTTACCTATACTGGCTGATCTCATTCAACACAAAGTCGTTTGTGATTTTCGCGTGCAAGATGTATTACTTGGCGGACAAGGTGCTCCTTTAGTTCCTATTGGAGATCGTTTGCTTTTTGGCGATTACACGGCTTGTTTGAATTTAGGCGGATTTGCCAATGTGTCTTACGAGAATCACTTGCAGTATCGCATTGCTTTTGATTTGTGTCCAGTAAATGTACTATTAAATGAACAAGCGAGTAAATTGGGGCTGTTGTATGATCCTGAAGGAACAAAAGCACAAGAAGGACTGGTGTGTCAACCCTTACTAGAGGCGTTGAATGCGTTAGAGTATTACAGCAAAACACCTCCTAAATCACTGGGTGTGGAATTTGTGTCAAGTTCGATTCATCCTATATTGGCATTGTATCCGCTAAGTCCAGAAGATTATCTAGCAACTTTGGTGGAACACATCGCTATGCAGATTGCAAAGGGAATAGATTTGCCAAAAGAGGCGAAAATTGTGGTGACTGGAGGAGGAGCATGTAATACTTTTCTCCTGAACCGAATTCGCTATTATGCTGCAAATTATCAATTTGAAGTACCTGATGTTACACTTGTTAATTATAAGGAAGCCTTGATCTTTGCCTTGTTAGGGGTGTTAAAAGTGCGTGATGAAGTCAATACATTAGCTAGTGTGACAGGAGCCTCTTATGATCATAGCGCAGGGGTGATCTACGATATTTACGATCCTGTTTGGTAATAACGCTTTGCATTAGGGCTTCTAGGCTCGTGTTTTTAAACGTTAATCCACTTGCTTGACACCTTAAAAACAACCTATCTTTGGCGCAGGTGAAAGAGGAGGTTTTAGTGCTTTTGCCTAGTAGTATTGTATACCTGCTATTTTAAATACGTATAATACAGAATAACAATTTCTTTTGGACTTATGACTTATCAAGAAACCGTTTTGTGGATGTTCGAACAATTACCCATGTATCAACAACAAGGTGCAGTGGCCTATAAAGCTGATTTATCGAATATCGAAAAATTAGCTGCTCATTTACATCATCCAGAAAAGGAGATTAAAACCTTGCACATTGCCGGTACAAATGGCAAAGGCTCGACTTCGTCTATGTTAGCAGCTGTTTTGCAAGAGGCAGGCTATAAAGTAGGGCTTTATACTTCTCCTCATTTAAAGGATTTTAGAGAGCGCATTAAGATTAATGGAGAAGAAATAACAGAGGCTTTTGTTGTCGATTTTATTGAGGCGAATAAATCTTTTTTTGAAAAGGAGTCATTGAGCTTTTTTGAGATGACTGTAGGTATGGCGTTTCAATATTTCAAAGAAGAACAAGTAGATATTGCTGTTATTGAAGTGGGAATGGGAGGGCGCTTGGATGCAACTAATATCATTACACCTTTGGTGTCAGTGATTACGAATATAGGGAAGGATCACGTTGCTTTTTTAGGGGATACACTAGCCGCTATTGCGGGGGAAAAGGCGGGGATTATTAAAAAAGGAGTTCCTGTTGTTATAGGAGAATACACCGCAGAGACGAAACCTGTTTTTATCGCTAAAGCTAAAGAAATGGAAAGTCCGATTTATTTTGCTTCAGAAACGTATGAAGCTAATACTTGGACCTCTGACTTAAAGGGAGTCTATCAACAAAAAAATATACGCAGTGTTCGCCAAGTCATTGAATTGTTGCGAAAAGACTGGAATATTAGCGAAGAAGACGAGCGCAAGGGATTGCTTCACGTGGTAGCTCATACTAAATTACAAGGGCGTTGGCAGATTTTACAGGAAAAACCCAAGGTTATAGTTGATACGGCTCACAACGAACATGGCATTTCAATTGTGATGGAACAGTTGAAAACAGAAAATTACAAGCAATTGTATGTTGTTTTTGGGGTGGTAAATGACAAAGACTTGAGTGGAGTTCTTCCTTTTTTGCCTAAAGAGGCGAAATATTTCTTTGCGAAGCCAACTATTTTTCGAGGATTAGATGCGACTATTTTAGCTGAAAAAGCAAGAGAGTTTGGTTTGGAGGGCGATGTTTGTGATTCAATACCAGAAGCTTATGAAAAAGCTAAGGAGCAAGCAAAGGCAGATGACTTAATTTATATAGGGGGGAGTACGTTTGTGGTAGCTGAAATTTTATAAAAAAAAGTTTCAAAAAGCTTGCAAACATAAAATCCCGTCGTATATTTGCACCCGTAATCAACACATGATTACACGTTCATTAAGAAAGGGCGATTAGCTCAGCTGGTTCAGAGCATCTCGTTTACACCGAGAGGGTCGGGGGTTCGAATCCCTCATCGCCCACCATTCTTACACATATTGAAATATTCCGAATTTATAGAAATATTTATTTGGGCGATTAGCTCAGCTGGTTCAGAGCACCTCGTTTACACCGAGGGGGTCGGGGGTTCGAATCCCTCATCGCCCACA
>NZ_JBMVQP010000018.1:0-69061 GCF_050522425.1 Myroides sp. C6-3
TGGAGTATGAGTTGAGATATGCAAAATGTAGCGCCCTGTTTTTTGTTCGATCTTTAAATTGCTTCTTCCTGTATTTGGCGTAAACAAAAATTATTGGAGTATGAGTTGAAATAGGCAAAATGTAGCGTCCTCTTCTTGCTTAACCTTCAGAGTTATTTGTCTCGTGTTTTGGTTAAAAAATAATATATACAAGGTGGTAGCAAATATGAAAAATATAACGTTTACTTTTGTTGCACAATAAAACTCCTCTAGACTATATTCGGTATAAAAAAATAGAGTAGTAGGAGGGAACAAAATAAATGAACGGAAAAGTTTATTTACTTTTTATTTTTTGGCTGCTGTATTTTGTGCAGTTAGATGTAAAATGATTTGTTTCATTTTTAATCAAAGCTAAAGAGGGTGTTTACAATGTTGTTGTAGTTTCCATATTTGTAATTTTTTATTTCCTTTTTTGTTTAAAGCAAACGTCAAGAGGTTGATTGGCGATAGGCGTCAAGTTTTCCTTTGTTTTGGTTCGCATAGTTGTAGTTTGGATGACAAGGGATGTTTTTTTAAAAGATAATAGGGACTTTTATTTGGGAATGTTTTTAGATTTCAGTGTATTACTGTTTTAATTTTCATCGTACCTTTGTCGGATATTTATATTTTTATATGATAACTTTTAATTACGAATTAGATTTTTCTCTTCAAAAGGAGGAGCAGTATGAGGCGTGGATCGAGTCCATTATTACTTCAGAGGGCTTTCATTTGGGGGAAATTAATTATATTTTTTGCACCGACGCGTATTTACATGAACTGAATGTAAAATATTTAGATCACGATACCTTAACTGATATTATTAGCTTTGATTATACTGATAATCAAGTAGTTAGTGGTGATATTTTTATTAGTTTAGAACGTGTTAAAGAAAATGCTTCTGATTTTTCAGTTGCTTTTGATACGGAATTATTGCGTGTTATGGCACATGGTGTTCTTCATTATTGCGGATATAAAGACAAAAGTGAGGCTGAAGAAACGCTAATGCGTCAAAAAGAGGAAGAAAAAATGAAAATGTTCCACGTGGAACAATAAAATGATTAGAATTTTACAAAAATGAGTATTTTTCAAGATAAATATGATGTTATTGTAGTAGGAGGTGGACATGCAGGTTCTGAAGCGGCAGCGGCAGCTGCTAATATGGGATCTAAGACCCTTTTAATTACAATGAGTTTGCAGAATATTGCACAGATGTCATGTAATCCTGCTATGGGTGGGATTGCGAAAGGACAAATCGTGCGTGAAATTGATGCCCTAGGAGGGTATTCTGGAATTGTTTCCGATCAAACAGCTATTCAATTTAAAATGTTGAATAAGTCTAAAGGACCTGCAATGTGGTCTCCTCGCGTGCAATCGGATCGCATGCGTTTCTCTGAAACTTGGCGCTTGATGCTGGAAGGAACTCCTAATTTAGACTTTTACCAAGATATGGTAAAATCACTTTTGGTTGAGAATCACCGAATAGAAGGAGTTGTTACGAGCTTGGGATTAACCATCAAAGCGAAGACTGTAATTTTGACGAATGGAACCTTTTTGAATGGATTAATTCACATAGGTGAGAAGCAGTTTGGAGGTGGTAGAGCAGGAGAAGGTGCTGCATTTGGTATCACGGAAGATCTAGTCAAACTTGGTTTTACTGCTGGCCGTATGAAAACAGGAACACCTCCGCGTGTAGATGGACGTTCTTTGGATTACTCCAAAATGGAAGTTCAAGGCGGTGATAGTAATCCTTCGAAGTTCTCTTATATGGATGTAACCTCGCCTTTAAAACAACAAAGAGACTGTTTTATGACCTATACTTCTGCAGAGGTTCATGATCTTCTTCGTGAAGGTTTTGATCGTTCTCCGATGTTTACAGGAAGAATAAAGAGTTTAGGTCCGCGCTATTGTCCGTCTATAGAAGATAAGATTAATCGCTTTGCGGATAAAGAAAGACATCAGATTTTTGTTGAACCAGAAGGGTGGAACACGTGTGAGATTTACGTCAATGGGTTCTCTACTTCTTTACCTGAGGATATTCAATTTAAAGCTTTGCGTGCCGTTGCAGGTTTTGAAAACGCCAAGATATTTAGACCAGGTTATGCTATCGAATACGACTACTTTCCGCCAACGCAATTAAAGCATACCTTAGAGACAAAATTAGTCGATGGTTTGTATTTTGCTGGTCAAATTAATGGTACAACAGGATACGAAGAAGCAGCATCTCAAGGGTTAATGGCGGGTATCAATGCACACCTAAAAGTACGCGAAATGGAGCCTTTGATCTTGCGAAGAGATGAAGCTTATATCGGAGTTTTGATCGATGATTTGATTACAAAAGGGACAGAAGAGCCTTATCGTATGTTTACTTCTCGTGCAGAATATCGCACTTTATTGCGTCAAGATAATGCTGATTTTCGATTGACACCGATGTCATATGCGATCGGTTTAGCTTCAGAAGCACGCATGAGAAGAATGGAATATAAGCGTGATGAATCTGAAAAATTCGTAGAATTTTTTAAAGAGACAAGCGTGAAAACGGAAGAGGCAAATCCTATTTTAGAGGCTAAAGGATCCTCTTTAATGAGTCAACCTGATAAGATGTTTAAGGTGTTTTCTCGACCACAAATTGAGCTAGAAGACATTCTAAAATTTAAAAAAGTAGAGGAGTATATTACAGAAAATAACCTGGATCAGGAAGTAATTGAACAGGCAGAAATTCAAGTAAAATATTCGGGATATATTGAAAAGGAAAAGAACAATGCGGATAAGTTAAATCGATTAGAAGACGTTAAGATTCCAGAGAACTTCGACTACGATAAGATTGTTTCCCTTTCGTTTGAGTCACGAGAAAAGTTCAAAAAGATCCGTCCAATAACGATCTCTCAAGCCTCTAGAATCAGTGGGGTAACCCCAACAGATATATCGATTCTCTTAATTCATATGGGAAGATAACAAATGAATTGAACGATAAGATAAGGATTGTTCCACGTGGAACAATCCTTATTTTTTTGTTGAGTAGGTAAGAAGCAATAGTCACCTTTACACCCCATTACAACGTTGCTTAAAGTAATAGATGAAGTGATAATACGTGATAAACAAGCCTAAAATACTGTATTAGTTCAGCTTTGTATTTAACGTATTCTGTTTGATAGAACGTTAGACTATCCTCTTTGAATAAATCAAAATTGATTTGTTTGCAGTTACTTTCTTTTACCGGATTGGCTGCTTGTAAATCTTCTTCAAATAAAAATATAGGCATGTCGAAAAGAGAAGGAGAAGAAGTTAGTTGAATGAGATGAAAAGCAAAAAGAGCACAATTCAACTACATGCTTTTTAAAACAAAAGGCTAGGGTATCGATGTAGTTAAATTTGATTTTTACCCTCGTTTTTTTTAAAATAAAAAATCCCCTAATAGAATAGTTGAGCAAGAATTTTTAGACCTAAAAAAAAGGATACTTTTAAAAGTAGAAAGATGAAAAAAGTTCAAAAAGAAAACTGTTTTTGCCTTTCTCTTTTTGGTTAAAAAATGGAGTTGAAAAAATGGAGTTGAAAAAAAAGTGAAAGAAGATTGAAGAAAAAAAGTTTTTACTTTTTAGTAAAAAGAGCTTTTTAACACAAGTGGAGTATTGAACTATAAATGCGGTAAAAAACATAAAAAAATATAGGGAAGGAAAAAGTGATTCAAAAAAAATTACTCGTCTTTTTTTGACAAAAAAAAGACTTTTAAAAATAGAATAGAAATTTTTGTTTTTTGGATACAATGAGGATGGAAAAAGTTTGACGTATTTTTGGAAGAAATAAAGTTTAAAAAGAAAAAGATATCCTTCGTGGTATTCTTAGAATAAATTATAATTTTGAAAGGTATACGTACTTTTTATAGAGCAATAAAAAGTGAAGGGTTGAATTAAAAGAAGCGTTGTAATGGAATACCTAAATTTTAGTAAAGACGAAAAAATAGCAGAAGTAAAAGATTATAGCGTTTCTCAAGAAGTGTTTTCTTTATACTATGATCGCACTTATGATTTAGTCATGACAGATCCAGTTCTGTCTAAAGAAAAATTAGGAGACTACTACCTAAGCGAAAATTATATATCGCATACGGATGGAAAGCGAAATTTTTTTGAACGCCTTTATCAAAGTGTAAAAAAAATTGCGTTGCGCAGAAAAGTTGATTTATTGTTTAGACAAAATAATACGGTTGGAACGCTTTTAGATATTGGTTGCGGTACGGGTGACTTTTTAGTTGAGGCAAAAAAAAGAGGGTGGACGGTTACCGGATTTGAACCAAGCGATCAAGCTCGAGCATTAGCAGAAAAAAAGGGAATACAATTGATTGCAGATTACAAGACATTAGCGGATGCTTCTTTTGATGTTATTACGCTTTGGCATGTTTTGGAACACATTCCAAATCTAGAAGAGCAGATTGTAGAAATAAAACGTTTGCTAAAAGCCGATGGAAAATTAATCCTCGCCGTGCCTAATTACAAATCGTATGATGCATCGCATTACAAAGAGCACTGGGCTGCTTATGATGTGCCTCGCCATATTTGGCATTTTTCTCAAAATTCTATCGTCCGTATTTTTTCTACCTTTCAGTTTAAGGTAGAAGAAGTTCAACCGATGATTTTTGACAGTTTTTATGTTTCTCTTTTATCTGAAGAATATAAAACAGGAAAACGAAATTGGATCAAAGCATTTTTAGTTGGCTTGCGTTCGAATGTAGAGGCGAGAAATTCTATGGAATACTCCTCTTTAGTTTACTGTTTGGTCAAATTGGAATAAAAGCTTTGTATCGTTCAAAAAAGAGGTTTATAGAAGAGTAAGAACGTTTTTAAAGCGATTTAAGACACTTTTTATCTATAAGTGGGATAATGGTATAAATAAAAAAAGATAAAGCAAGAGAGATAAGCATTTAAAACCTGTTTTAATAGTTTTTATTTATTGATTTTTATTTATCAATAAATTTAATTGATCAAAAGATATAAATACAAATAATGTAGTAAACATTAAAAGTTTTTTTAATTTTACATGTTTTTAAAAAAATCAAAAATGAAAAAAGGTATTTTCGTATTAGGATTAGCTGGATTGTTATTTTCTTGTAACAATAATACAAACACTGCTGCAACAGAATTTAAAACTGCGTATATTGATTCTTCTAAATTAATGACAGAATATCAAGAAGTAAAAGATATTGAATCAAAATACAAAATAAAATCGGAAGAGAAAGGAAAAGAGTTTGAAGGGGAAATTGCACAATTTCAACGCGAAGTTCAAAACTTTCAAACGAATGCAGCTCAAAAAGGTCAAGCTTGGGCTCAACAAAAAGGTGGTGAGTTACAACGCAAAGAGCAACAATTACAGATGAAACAGCAAACGATTTTTCAAGAATTGCAAGCTGAAAGTGCGAAAGAAATGGATTCTGTAGTAAAGAAAGTAAAATCTCATATTGCTGATTTTGCTAAGAAAAAGAGCCTAGATTACGTATTTAATACAGAAGAAGCATCTACTGTTATCTACGGTAAGGAAGAGTATAATATCACAGAGGATATTATTAAAGAATTAAATAGCAAGTACAAAGGTTCTTCAGCAGCTACTACAGTAGATGATAAGAAGGCAGAAACACCTGCAACTAAAGAAGAAAAATAAGAATATTTAATTACGTATATTATTCAAATAGTCCTAAGCATTCTTAGGGCTATTTTTATTTTGAAAGCAGTTAATGTTTTATCTTACCTAAAAAAATGGAAAATTTTTCTAGAGAAGCGAAGTATGTTTTACAGTTTATCAACGAGACCAAGCAGTCCATTTTTTTAACAGGAAAAGCGGGAACTGGTAAGACAACTTTACTAAAAGAAATCGTTAGTAGTACGCATAAGAATACGGTGATTGTTGCACCAACAGGAATAGCCGCTTTAAATGCTGGGGGTGTTACGATTCATTCGTTTTTCCACTTTCCATTGGCTGCTTTTATACCCGATGCTGTAAATCCACCGATTTTCAGTGAATATGTCAAATTTGAGAATCGCGTTTCGATTAAGAAGCATTTTCGCATGAGTAATACGCGCCGGTCTCTGTTTCGTAACTTGGAATTGCTCATCGTTGATGAAGTGAGTATGCTGCGTGCAGATGTATTGGATGCCATGGATTTTATGTTGCAAACGATTCGAAGAAACAAGCAACCTTTTGGCGGCGTTCAATTGCTGTTTATCGGAGATTTACTTCAATTACCCCCCGTAGTAAAAAATGAGGAATGGGAGGTTTTAAGACGTTATTATGACGGATCATATTTCTTTCACTCTAACGTCGTTCAAGCCAATGCGCCTTTGTATATCGAATTGGAGAAAGTGTATCGTCAATCCGATGATGCGTTTATTCAGATTTTAAATAACCTGAGAAATAATAGAATTAGTACGGCTGATTTACAAGTGCTCAATCAATATGTAAATCCAAATTTTGATCAAAGCAAAGCTGAGGGCTATATTACTTTAACCACACATAATGCTAAAGCTGATAAAATCAATTCTGATTCATTGGAGGCTTTAGAAGCTAAAGCCTATACGTACCAAGCAGAGGTTGTTGGCGATTTTCCAAATTCAATATTTCCCATTGAAAATCAGTTGCATTTGAAGGTGGGTGCTCAAGTTATTTTTGTTAAAAATGACTTGTCTTTTGAAAAGAAGTACTACAACGGTAAAATGGGAATTATTCAAAAGTTAAGTCCCAGTGAGATTTTTGTCAAATTCCCCGAAGAAAATGAAGTTATAGAAGTTGAACGCTATGAATGGCAGAATATTCGGTACAAAGTAAATCCCAATACCAAAGAGATTGAGGAAGAGCTATTGGGAACCTTTACGCATTATCCCTTGAAACTCGCTTGGGCGATTACCGTGCACAAGAGTCAAGGATTAACCTTTGAAAAAGCTATTTTAGACGTTTCTAAGGTGTTTTTACCCGGTCAGGCTTATGTTGCCCTATCTCGATTGAAATCATTGAAGGGATTAGTTCTTTTAACCCCGATTCAGATGAATGGGTTGCAAAATGACTACGAGGTAATGCAGTATGCGAAAAACAAGGCAGATAAAGAAACGTTAGAGGAGGAGATTCTGCGACAAACACTTTTGTTTTTAGAAGAGCAATTGATTGAAGCTTTTTCGTGGAAGAATTTGACGCAAAGTTGGCGCAATCACTTGTATTCCTTTGGAGAAGAAAACGATAGAAGTAAGAAGAGCGAGTATAAAAGTTGGACGCGAAAGATTGTGCAAACACTGGAGGAACTTGTAGTTTTAGCTGAGAAGTTCACCAACCAATTGAGGCATATTTTTTATCAGCAACCCGTTGATATCAAGTATGTAAAGGAGCGCGTTGATAAAGCTTATACCTATTTTTTTCCTACTTTGGATCACGTGGTTTTCGAACTGCTCTTTACCCTGGCTCAAGTTAGGGGAAAACGACAAATGAAAGCGTTTTTTACGGAGTTGGAAGAGTTGGAAGATCAAACGATTAAAACTGTACTAACGCTAAAAAAAGCGAAATTGCTCGTGGAGTTAGTCCGTAAAGAAGAGCGAATAACCAAAGAAAATCTTCGTAGTTTGGAAGTAGGGGAATATCGAATTAACCACTTGACACATATTGCTTCTCTGTTGAGAACTAGTCGTTTAGATTTACAGGATGACTATGATCTCCTAGAGGATTTAAAGTCGAAAGACAAGGCAAAAAAAGAAAAAAAGAAGAGTACTTTTTTACTGACGTATGAATTGTGGAAGGAAGGGCTTCGCGTCGAAGAAATTGCCGAAGAGCGCAAGCTTACAACAACGACGATATTTTCGCATTTAGCTAAGTTAATTAGCGATGGAAAGATTGAGTTGAGCGAAGTACTAGACGAAACTAAAATAAAGCGCTTAGAAGAGGTATTTACCCAAAATGAGGGCAAAACCCTTGCGGAAGTTAAAGTGGCTTCTAACGACGAATTTACTTGGGAAGAACTCAAGTTATTTCAACGAACAATACCGAATAGCGAAACGAATTAGTTTCGCTATTTTTTATGGATTAATCGCGTTAGTTTAATGGATAAATCAGTAAAAATCATCTTGCTATTGCCGTTTCTTTCGATGTGATAGATCGCATTCGACAATTCTTCAAAGATCTCGTCTATATTGGCTCCGTTAACGAAAGGAGCGAAGTTTTCGAGTTTGAATTTATCTACGGATGTTTGATAGTAAACTAGGTTTGGCGATTGGTAATTGCAAAGTAAGGCCTGTCTAAAGAGCTCAATGCAAAATTCGAGAAACTGTTTTTGTTGCTCACGGCCTAACGTGGCCAAATCTTCACTCCAGTCTACTAAATCTTTGATCACAGCAGCATTTCCTTTTGCGCGAAAAGCAGCTCTAACCCAAGAGACAAATTTATGTTCGAAATCAGATGAATCTGTTGCATTAGAAAGCAATTGAAGGGCTTTGTTGTAATTCCCCTGTGCTTGTCGTGCTAGCAAAGTTGCCTGTTGTTTAGCGCAACCTTGTTCACTTAAAGCTTGTTCGATTTCAACACTGTTTAACGGATTGAAACGCAACAATTGGCAGCGGGATAATATGGTTTGCAAAATGGACGTTTCACTTTCTGCAATCAGAATGAAAATCGTTTTGGCAGGTGGTTCTTCTAAAATTTTTAAAATCTTGTTTGATGCTTCTGTATTGAGTTTATCAGCCATCCATATGATCATGATTTTATACCCACCTTCATATGATTTTAACGCAAGTTTTTTGAGAATTTCTCCCGCTTCATCAACGCCTATTTGCCCTTGTTTGTTTTGTATATCAATGTGATTATACCAATCATTTAAACTCCCGTAGGGATTGTTTTTTATGAAATTTCTCCAAGGTTCTGCAAACTTATCACTCGTTGGGTGTTTTGTTACTTCACTCGTTGTCGCAACGGGATAAACGAAGTGTAAATCAGGATGCATTAATGCATTAAACTTGGTATTACAACTTTCATTTCCCCCTGTATTTTCTCCACCAACATTGCGACAAAGCAGGTATTGAGCATAAGCAATAGCCATAGCGAGTGTTCCTGTTCCTTCCTGTCCAATAAACAATTGAGCGTGAGGGATTCGACCTGATGTAGCACTTTGTACTAAGTGATTCTTGATGTGGTTTTGACCAACGATTTCTGAAAATAACATAATGCAAATATAAGTGAATTCTTTGGGTATGAATAAGCCTTGAAAAAGAAAACTTTCTTTCGCTCTAGGTTCTTTTCACCTCAAAGTACTCTTGTCAAATAGAAGTAGAAAATTAATATAATAATCTAAAATAATCGCACTTTGGATTTTAAAAAGATTTATATTTGCGTTAATTGGAATATATTTTAGAAAAATACAACTATGAAAACAATTGATAATGTGAATTTTAAAAATAAAAAAGTATTAATTCGCGTTGATTTTAATGTCCCTTTAAACGATGCCTTTGAGGTAACGGATACGAATCGTATTGAAGCGGCAAAACCTACGATTGAAAAGGTTATTAAAGATGGAGGAGTGGCTATTTTAGTTTCTCATTTGGGACGTCCTAAAGGAGAGCGAAATGACGCTTTTTCACTTCGTCATATTGCCGATAAAACGGCTGAAGTTTTGGGTACTAAAGTTACTTTTGTAGAGGATTGTATTGGAGAAAAAGTAAAAAAAGCAGTTGCCAATAGCCAAGCAGGTGATGTTCTTTTGTTGGAAAATTTGCGTTTCTATGCACAAGAAGAAAAAGGAGAGGAGCAATTTGCGAAAGAGTTAGCTTCTGTTGCGGATTTTTATATTAATGACGCGTTTGGAACAGCACACCGCGCACATGCGTCTACCACAATTGTTGCTCAATTTTTTCCGAATGACAAGTGCTTTGGGTATTTATTGGCCAAAGAGATAGAAAGTATCGATAAAGTATTACACAGTACCGAAAAACCTGTAACGGCTATTTTAGGTGGATCAAAAGTTTCTTCTAAAATTACGATCATAGAAAACATTTTAGACAAGGTAGATCATATGATTATCGGAGGAGGAATGGCCTTTACTTTTGTAAAAGCATTAGGAGGAAGTATTGGAAACTCTATCTGTGAAGACGATAAAATCGATTTAGCTTTGCGTATCTTAGAGCAAGCTAAAGTTAAGAATGTTCAAATTCACTTGCCTATTGACGTGGTTGCTGCTGACGCTTTTTCAGCTGATGCAAATACCCAAATAGTAGATGTAAATGCAATACCAGCAGGCTGGCAAGGGCTTGATGTGGGGCCTCAAACTTTGGCTAGCTTAAAGAAAGTGATTTTAGATTCTAAAATCATTCTTTGGAATGGACCTTTAGGGGTTTTTGAAATGGAGAAATTTGCCAATGGAACCATTGAATTAGGAAACTTTATCGCTGAAGCAACGAAAAAGGGTTCTTTCTCTTTAGTAGGAGGAGGTGATTCTGTTGCAGCTGTGAAACAATTTGGATTAGCACCTAAAATGAGCTATGTATCAACAGGTGGAGGTGCGATGTTAGAAATGTTAGAAGGACAAATATTGCCTGGTATCAAAGCAATACAAGAATAATTAGTTTAGGGTATAGCTACTGATAGTAGTTATACCCTATTTCAAAATACAATATCATGAATTATAAAGGAGTAGCGTTATCCCTTATTAGCCTATTATCTTTTAGCTTAATAGCACAAGAACAAACAGAAGGAAATGATTTTGGGAAAAAAGAAGTAGAACCACAGGTCTATTTAGATTCTATTAAGGCAAGTTTTGTCAATCATTCTGCTAGCCAACGCATCGAGAAGCTTTGGCTAGATGAATTGATCAATCAAGAGTTGTATGAAGAAATGAATGCTGATTTGGCGGATGATTCTTTTTTTTCGAATGAAGATGGAGAATGGGATGGTTTAACTACCGAAATATTGAAAGAGCGCTTAGCTTTAATCAATGAAAAAACGCCTTTCAATGTGGAGTATAACGAGTCATTGGAACGTTTAATCAAATCTTTTTTAAAGAAGAGAAAGAAGTCCTTTGAGCGTTTATTAGGGCTTTCGGAGTACTATTTTCCTATGTTTGAAGAGCAACTAGCAAAAAATAATATTCCGTTGGAAGTTAAGTATTTAGCTATTGTTGAATCGGCATTGAACCCTAAGGCTGTTTCTCATATGGGGGCAACAGGGTTGTGGCAATTTATGTATGCAACGGGAAAGCAGTATAATTTAGAAGTTTCTTCCTTTAAAGATGATCGCATAGATCCGTTAAAATCATCTGAAGCAGCAGCTAAGTTTTTGAAGGATTTGTATGGTATTTTTGGCGATTGGGATTTGGTTTTAGCTTCTTATAACGCAGGACCCGGTAATGTTTCAAAAGCTATTCGCCGTTCTAATGGTTTAACCAATTATTGGAATATACGTCCGAATTTACCGCGTGAAACGCAAAATTACTTACCTGCATTTTATGCGACGATGTATATTTTTGAGTATGCTAAAGAGCATGGTATTCAAGCCGATAGCAATATTCCAATGAAGATGGTGCAAACGGATACCGTGGCTATAAAACGCATGATGAGTTTTGATCAAATCTCTAAGTTGTTAGATGTTAGTCAAGAAGAACTAGAGTTTTTGAACCCAACGTATAAATTAAAAATTATACCTTATTCGTCAAGTGAATTGAACTTCGTGCGTTTGCCATTAGACAAAGCGGGGGTTTTAGTGTCGAATGAAGAGAAAATTTACGCTTATGTCGATTTTGAAGAGGAGCGAAAAGAAAAGCCTAACTACGATATTGCCATTGCGCAAACATCGGGCGTTCGCAATAAGTATCACACCATTCGCAAGGGTGAAAATGTTGGAGTTATTGCTAAAAAATACGGACTTTCGGTGGTTGAATTGAAGCGAATGAACAACATGAAAACCAATGTTATTTATCCGGGTAAAAAGCTAATTGTCGGTAAATCTACAATTGCACAGGCTTCTACTAATGGTGTTTATGTTGTTAAAAAGGGAGATTCCCTGTATTCAATTAGCAAAAATCTGCCGGGGGTGACTATTTCTAAGTTGAGAGCTTTAAATAATATGGGTGAAAAATCAACGCTTCAACCAGGAATGAAATTGAGAATTAATTAAGAGTCTTTTGAAACATTTTGTTGTCTATATTGCTTGTTTTATCTTTTGCATAAGTTGTAAAGAGCCTATGCGAAAACAAGATACACTTACTCCTTCTCAAGGACCGATCAATCAAATCTTGGTGGTCATTGATGATGATTTGTGGTTGAGTGATGTAGGCGACACGATTCGAAATTATTTAGCAGCCCGCATAGATGGTATTATTCCAGCTGAACCTACGTTTGATATTGATCAACAATCACCGCGAATATTTGCCAATACAGCTAAAAGCAAAAAAAACATTGTTTTCGTGAGTACAAAGGCGGAACAAAATAACTTTCAGCTCTTTGTAGATCAATACGCACAACCTCAAAATTATTTTTTAATTGAAGGAAAAGACCATAGAAGTGTAATTGAAAACTTTAAACAACATAAAGATTCGATCATCAATTGTTTCCACCATCAAGAAATTGAAGATATTCAAACTCGAATTAAGGAAGGACCAATGTATGAAACGGTGTATTTACACGATCATTACAACATTGATATCGATTTACCTGCGTCGTATAAACGCGTTTTAGTAGAGGATAATTTCGTTTGGTACAAAAAGGAAATTGCCTCAGGAAATAACAATATTTTGGTTTATAGTTTGCCTTTCCATGTGGTTAAGCCCTTTACAAAGAAAATTGAGTTTATTCAAGATATGGATTATCTGAGAGATTCCGTTGTTGGGAAATTCATTCGCGGTTCAGAACCAGATACTTTTATGAATATGAGTGTTGATTTTGAACCTTTTAATCGAACGATTTATGTAAGAGGGCAAGAAATAACGGAGGTCAAAGGAACTTGGGATATGGAGAATAGTTTTATGGGTGGACCTTATTTGTCCTACATCATCAAAAAAGAAAACTACTACCTTATTTTGGAAGGTTTTTCTTATAAACCGTCAATGAGTAAGCGAAATGAGATGTTAGAATTAGAAGCAATATTGCGCACTGTAAAAGTATATAAATAAAAGAGCGGGTCAATGACCCGCTCTTTTATTTTGAAGCTAAATTAATCGTTTAGAGGGATTGTATTTTTTAAAGGGATTAAGTTGTCTTTTTGTTTTTAAAAAGGGCTTAAATTGCTTTATTTTCCTCTTCTGATACTGTAGCCTTGTATTGTTTGACAAACTTTTCAAACAAACCCTTCATTTTGTGTTCTACTTCTTGATAGTTTAAGCGATCTTTAGTTTGATAAAAAAGCATCATAGCAAATTTTTGATCTAATTGATCGAGTATGATGGTTTTGTTTTTTCGGTAATTTTCTCGAAGCAAGCGTTTGTAATAGTTGCGATCTACGGCCTTTTTAAAGTGGCGTTTAGACACGGAAACTCCTGTTTGTAAAGGTGGGGCTTGTTCTTCGTTAACCTCAATATAAACCAAGCGAAGAGGGTATTTACTAACAGATTTACCTGTTATAAATAATTCATCTATAAGCCTTTTAGCTTTTAGTTTTTCTTCTTTTGGATAAGTTTCGTTTTGTTTTGTCATAGATCCTGCAAAGGTAGAAAAGGAAAGTGATATGTATAAAAAAAGTCCTAGAAAATGCTAGGACTTTTTTTTATACTTTTCGTGTTTGTGTAAACCACAGTTGCGTATTGTATAGATCGCGCTTTTGTTAATTGTTGTACACGTTGTTTTCTTGATTGACATCTGCCATAAATTGACTAGGGTCAATAAGAATAGTTTTAATCGTACTTTTTGGCTTATTGATAATGAATTTGTACTCAGGTTGAGCCCATCCCCATCCTTCTAAGATCGTGCGTTCATATTCGATGTACTGATTGGGTTTGCTCCAAAGCATGGCTGTATAGGGGATGTAAAACGTCTCCATAGTGCCGTCTTGATAGGTCACCAAAATATCTAATGGCATGCCCGCTCGTCCGATGCGTTTTAAAGTAACTAACGATTGATTTTTCTGAATTTCTTCAACAAACATGATACCGTAATCGACCGTATTCGTAGTCATCGTCCAATCGGTCATATACCAGTCTAAATTTGCTCCAGAAATGCGTTCTGCCGTGCGCTTAAAATCGTTTGGTGTTGGATGCGTAAATTTATACTGACTATAAAACTCGCGAAGTGTTTCCATCATGTTATCCCACCCAATGATATACGCTAATTGCGTTAAGAAAATTGAACCGCGACTATAAGCAGAGATAGAGTAAGCTCTATTGGTTAAATAGTGATCAGAATGCGTTGTCAAGGGTTCTTGAATGTTGCGTGCGATCATGTTGTAATAGCTTTTATACGTCGAAGCAAATGGATTTTCATCTTCTAAATTTTCTTTGGGCAAAATTTGTAGAAGTGCAAGGTCTGAAATAAAGGTCGTAAACCCTTCATCCATCCATTCGTGTTTCGTTTCATTCGTAGCTAGAGTGTGTTGAAACCAGCTATGCGCTAGCTCATGAGCAGTTACGCCTACTAGACTAGCAAAGTTTCGTTCGCCTGTAATCAGCGTACACATAGAATATTCCATTCCACCATCACCTCCTTGGATTACTGCGTACTGTGTGTAGGGATAGTCTCCAACATTTTTATTGAAGAAGTCCATCAATTGAGCCGTTATCGGCTGTAATTTTTTCCAATTTTCGATAATCGCAGGATTGTTTTTGTACAAGAAGTGCAATTTAACGCCGTTAGGTCCTTCATAGATGTCGTGCAGGTAGTTTGGATCTGCAGCCCAAGTAAAATCCAATACATTTTCAGCTTTGAAATGCCAGGTCAATGTTTTGCCTTTGGCAGGTGCTACTTTTACCCCTACATCTTCGTAACCGTATCCGATTTCATTGTTATTTTGCAAGATACCTGTTCCACCTACAATATAGTCTTTATCTAGTGTAATTTTAACATCGTAGTTGCTCCAAACGCTGTGAAATTCTCTTCCTAAGTATTGTTCTGTATGCCAGCCTTCGAAATCATATTCTGCTAATTTTGGAAACCATTGTGCCATAGATAAAGCAACACCTTCTTTGCTATTTCTACCTGCTCTGCGGATCATTTGCGGAACTTGTCCTTCAAAAGTCATATCCAAAACAGTTGTTTGTTTGGGTGCTAGAGGAGTTCGCAAGGTTACTTCTAATACAGTTCCAACGACTTTACTTTCTAAAGGAGCTCCATCTTGTGCTAGTTTTTTTACCTTTAGAAAGCCGATTTCGTTTTCTTTTAACTTGTTAATTCTGCTTTCGAATATTTTTCGACCTCTGATTTCTTTGGTATCAACCATACGAGGATCTGGATCTGGAATACTCATTAGCAAGGCATCCATATCGCTATTTGGTTGGAAGGCATTGAAATACAAGTGATAGAAAACTTTGCGTAAGGTATCAGGCGAATTGTTCGTATAAGCAACCGCTTGTGTACCTGTATACGTGAATTTTTTCACATCCATTTTCACATCCATGCTGTAGTCTGCATATTGTTGCCAATACCCAGGGTTAGGGTTCTGTTGTGCATTTGCCTGTTGCATGAAAGGCAAACACAGAAATAAAGCTACGATTAATTTTTTCATGTTTCAGTTTAAATTAAAACTCCACAATAAAGTAATACTTTGTTGTGGAGTATAAGATCTTTTTCTTTGAGAATAAAAAGTTTATTTTTTTGCTTGAGCTAATTTTTCTGCTAAAAGCAATGCATTGTATGCATTAACAAATTTTCCAGAAGTAGAAATGGAATTAAAATTTCTCACCTCTCTTTTTTCTCCAACGATTACGTCCAGATTTACTGGTACCCCTGAGTCCATGATGATTTTTTTCACTTCAGCA
Source organism: Myroides sp. C6-3 (assembly GCF_050522425.1). Classification (NCBI taxonomy): domain Bacteria; kingdom Pseudomonadati; phylum Bacteroidota; class Flavobacteriia; order Flavobacteriales; family Flavobacteriaceae; genus Myroides; species Myroides sp. C6-3. The sequence goes on from NZ_JBMVQP010000018.1 coordinate 15,926, forward strand.
GCTGTAAATTGCGGATAGTATGCGCGTAGTAAAGCAGCAACTCCAGCAACGTTTGGCGATGCCATAGACGTTCCTTGTAAATATTCATATGAATTGTGTGGCGTTGTCGCGTATATTTTTACCCCTGGAGCAAAAACGTCTACATCGTAATGACCGTAGTTTGAGAAAGTAGCCACCATGTTTTCTCCAAATTTAGGATTTAAAGCTCCTACTACTAAGAAGTTGTTTGCTACTTCAGGTCCCATTTTTACGTTGTCATTGGGATAGCGCTCTACACCACCTTCGATGTTTAAATCCATCGCGTCATTTCCTGCCGCTACAACGATTAATACATCTTTAGACTCTGCGTAGATTATTGCGTCGCGTACCCATTGGCTATTTTCTTCAAAATACTTTCCGAAACTACCGTTGATTACTTTCGCTCCGTTATCTGCTGCATAGCGAATTGCTAAAGCAATGTCTTTATCGTATTCGTCTCCATCTGGTACCGCACGTAAAGCCATAATTTCAGCTACATCTGATGCAACACCATCACCCCCTAATTTGTTGTGTCTGGTTTGTGCAATAATTCCTGAAACGTGTGTTCCGTGTTTCGCTTCATCGCGATCAGGACCAATTACATCATTGTTTCCGTATACGCGATCATCAATATTGGTATGGTCATCACCTACAAGCTCACGACCATTGAAATCAATATTTAAGTGATATTTTAATTTGCTATCTCCGTAGTTTTTGAACGTTTCTAACCAAGAAAGCTCACGACCATTGTTTAAAATATTAGAGATTGCGTTTTTAGAGTGTATGATTTCTTCAGAGGCATCATCACCAATGCTTTTTAAATCTTCTAACGTATAGTCTTTTTTGCCTAAGAAAGTAGCTAATCTCTCGTTAGCACGCATTAACATATCTGCTCTAACTTGTATTTCTTTTGCTTCTTGTATTTCTTTTGCAAGTTCTTTTACTGCTCTTTGGTATTGTTCAGAACCATCATTTCCTCTTCTCACTACACGAACCATTTCCACATTTTCATGTACTGATTTTCCTAAGAAATTCCACCCGTGGATGTCGTCGATATAACCATTGTTATCATCGTCAACGTTGTTTCCTGCGATTTCTTTTGGATTGGTCCAAACTTGATCTTTTAAGTCTTCGTGGTCAATTTCAATTCCAGAATCAATTACCCCCACAACCACTTTTTTAGGTAGTGGTTTTCCTTTTAACAACTCTTCGTAAGCACGGTCAACAGACATACCAGGAACGGTGTCTCTAAGGATGTCTAGGTGACTCCATCTTTTCATTTGTTCTTCCGACAACGGAGTTGTTCTCGTTGGTAATTGATCTACAGTTGAGATTGGATTTTGTATGATAGCTTTCGAGCCTCCACAGCTAGTTAAAGCAAATGCCAAAGCTGCTGAAAGATAAATAGGTTTAATCAAACGCATTGTTCTTGGTTTTAAATTTCGTTTAAGACCGATAAAAATAGTATATAATTGGTTGAAAACGTTCAGCTTAACATTAAATTAAGATATCTGATACTTTATGTGTTTCATTTAATCGCACTCCTTTTTCGGTATGTTTTACTGTAATTATTTCGTTATGAGCATCATGTTCTAAGAAGAGTAGCCAGTTTTCATCAGCAGCCAGATTTAAAAATTTTTCTTTTTCACTTAACGTTAACAAAGGACGTGTATCATATCCCATGACATAAGGCAAAGGAATATGACCTGCAGTTGGCAACAAGTCAGCCGTAAAGGCAAGCTTGCGCCCTTTGTAGTCGAGAATGGGAATCATTTGCTTGTCTGTGTGTCCATCGGCAAATAAGATGGAAAAACCTAACTCGCTATTCGCTATGAAGTCTGTTTGTTCTCTAGTGATAAATTGTAGGGCTCCACTTTCTTGAATGGGAAGGATATTCTCCGGCAAGAAAGAAGCTTTTTCTCTTGAATTGGGATTTATAGCCCAATTCCAATGTTCTTGATTTGACCAATATTGGGCATTTTTAAATGCATTAACGTAACCACTTCGATCGGCATTCCAGTTAACCGCACCCCCTACGTGATCAAAGTGCAGGTGAGTCAAGAATACATCTGTAATATCATCTGGGTGAAATCCGTGATTGGCTAGTGATCTTTCTAAGGTGTGTTCACCCCAAAGGGAGTAATAACCAAAAAATTTATCCGATTGTTTGTTACCCATTCCCGTGTCAAGTAAGAGAAGGCGATTTCCGTCTTCAATGAGTAATAAACGCGCCCCTAAATCAATTTGATTGTTGGAATCCGCAGGGTTGGTTTTATTCCAAATCGATTTGGGAACCACGCCAAACATCGCTCCACCGTCTAGTTTAAAATTACCGCTTTCGATACTATATAGTTTCATGCTCTTTCCTTTTTTGGATGTGATTGGTGCAAAGTAAGAAAAATATTAGGAATGGGAAAGGAGAGAAAGGTAAGAGGTAAACGTGATTTGCCAATCGACAAACACCTCCCAAAATCAACTTTCCTTCGATTTGTTCAATTCTTTCTTTTATTTGTGTCTTGATAATCAAAAAATAGATACGAAATTTGTAATGAAAGCTTTTTAAATAGAAAAAGAATTTATTTACCGTATTAAACCGATTTGGAATTGGTAGTGAATTAGCTAATCTACTGCTTAATAAGTAATTAAAAATGGATTCAAACAATAGATTTTATCGATTTTAGTATTAAAACTTCTAATCGTTATAAATATGTTAGTTAGTGTCAGAAACCATTTTTTTATAATACCTTTGTCCATCGGTATAGAATTAATCTATTTTAAGCAAAACGTATGATAAAAGTTTCAGATATAGCAAGTAAGCGCGTAGCTCTTTTAATGGAGGACGAAGGTTTCGATTCTACCATAGACTATGTTCGCGTAGGGGTTGAGAGCGGAGGATGTTCCGGCTTATCGTACCAATTGAAATTTGACCACGGAATCTCAGAAGATGACAAAGTTTTCGAAGATAATGGGGTAAAGATTGCTGTTGATAAAAAAAGCTTTTTGTATTTAGTAGGAACGACTCTTGAGTATTCAGGAGGGTTAAATGGAAAAGGTTTCTACTTTAACAACCCAAATGCAAGTAGAACTTGTGGTTGTGGAGAAAGTTTTTCTTTATAGAACAAAAAGGGGAGGATTTTTCCTTCCCTTTTCACAAAGTAAAGTCTAATGTAGAAGCAGGTAATAATTGCTTTTAAGTACCAATATATGAGCAAGTATACAGAAGAAGATTTAAAAAAAGAATTAGAAGGTAAGGAGTATGAGTATGGATTCTATACAGATATAGAGTCAGAAACATTTCCGATTGGATTGAATGAAGACATCATCAGAGCTATTTCTGCGAAGAAAGAAGAGCCTGAATGGATGACAAACTGGCGTTTAGAGGCATTCCGCATTTGGAAGGAAATGACCGAACCGGAATGGGCGAATGTGCATTACGAGAAACCAGATTTTCAAGGGATCTCTTACTATTCAGCGCCAAAGAGTAAAGATAAATATAACAGTTTAGATGAAGTTGATCCAGAATTGTTGGAGACCTTCAATAAGTTGGGGATTTCGATTGATGAACAGAAACGTTTGTCGGGTGTAGCAATGGATATTGTGATGGATTCCGTTTCTGTTGCCACGACGTTTAAAGAAACATTAGCAGAGAAAGGAATTATTTTCTGTTCTATTTCTGAGGCAATTCGAGAGTATCCAGAATTAGTAAAAAAATATTTGGGAACGGTTGTACCGCAAACAGATAATTTCTATGCGGCATTGAACTCGGCTGTTTTCTCTGACGGATCGTTCTGTTATATTCCAAAAGGCGTTCGTTGTCCGATGGAGTTATCGACGTATTTCCGAATCAATCAAGCGGGAACCGGTCAATTTGAGCGTACTTTAGTAGTTGCGGATGAGGGAAGTTACGTTTCGTATTTAGAAGGGTGTACGGCACCCTCTCGTGATGAAAATCAATTACACGCAGCTGTTGTAGAATTAATTGCTTTAGACGATGCAGAAATTAAATATTCAACTGTACAGAACTGGTATCCTGGAGATAAAGAAGGAAAAGGGGGAGTATTTAACTTCGTTACCAAACGCGGATTGTGCGAAACAAACGCGAAGATTTCTTGGACACAGGTAGAAACAGGATCTGCGGTAACATGGAAATATCCATCTTGTGTATTGAAAGGAGATAATTCAGTAGGAGAGTTTTACTCTGTTGCTGTAACAAATAATTTCCAACAAGCGGATACAGGAACGAAAATGATTCACTTAGGAAAGAATACGAAATCGACGATTATATCGAAAGGTATTTCAGCGGGTAAATCTCAAAATAGTTATAGAGGTCTAGTACAAGTCGGTCCACGTGCCGAAAATGCTAGAAACTTTTCTCAATGTGATTCTTTGTTGATGGGTAACGAATGTGGAGCGCACACGTTCCCTTACATTGAAGCAAAAAATTCAACGGCTCAGATTGAGCACGAGGCAACGACAAGTAAAATTGGGGAAGATCAGATTTTCTATTGTAACCAACGCGGAATTCCTACAGAAAAAGCCATTGCGTTGATTGTTAATGGGTTTTCTAAAGAAGTGTTGAATAAATTACCGATGGAATTTGCCGTTGAAGCACAAAAATTACTAGAGATTTCATTAGAAGGAAGTGTGGGTTAATCGCCACTTATTCTGATGAAAGTATTCGTATCATTACAAATTTAAAATAACAAACAGTTTATGTTACAGATAAAAAACCTACACGCAAGTGTTGAAAATAAAGAAATATTAAAAGGAATTAATTTAGAAGTAAAAGCGGGTGAAGTCCATGCTATTATGGGACCTAATGGTGCTGGTAAGAGTACCTTATCTTCTGTGATTGCTGGAAATGAGGCTTTTGAAGTAACGGAAGGTGAAATGTTATTGGATGGAGTAGAGTTAGGTGAATTAGCTCCTGAAGAAAGAGCACACAAGGGCGTGTTTTTATCTTTTCAATATCCAGTGGAAATTCCAGGGGTTTCCGTAACTAATTTCATTAAAACGGCAATCAATGAGGCAAGAAAAGCAAAAGGAGAAGAGGAAATGCCTGCCAATGAAATGTTGAAGAAGATCAAAGAAAAATCAGAATTACTTGAAATCGATAGAAAATTCTTATCGCGTTCATTGAACGAAGGGTTTTCGGGTGGAGAGAAAAAGAGAAATGAAATCTTCCAAATGGCGATGTTAGAGCCAAAAATTGCAATCTTGGATGAAACGGATTCAGGATTGGATATCGACGCTTTACGCATTGTAGCGAATGGAGTAAATAAATTGAAGAGCGAAGACAACGCCGTAATTTTAATTACACACTACCAACGTTTGTTAGAATATATCGTACCTGATTATGTACACGTTTTACACGATGGTAAAATTGTAAAAACAGGAGGAAAAGAATTAGCCTTAGAACTAGAAGAAAAAGGATACGACTGGATTAAAGAATCGCTATAATCAAAGCGATTGAAACAGGATACAGTCATTTTAGTCTAATAGGTAAATAAGGAATATGGAACTTAAAGATAAATTAATAACGTCTTTTGTAGCTTTCGAACAGCAATTGAGAGGAGAACACGATTCACTTCACAATATTCGCTTGGAAGGTTTAAAGACATTTGAAGATAAAGGCTTCCCAACAAAAAAAGAAGAAGCGTGGAAATACACTTCGTTGAATTCAATTTTAAAGAATGACTTTTGTGTGGTGCCTAAAAAAGAAGTTGCTGTTGAATATAAAGATGTAAAACAGTACTTTTTGAGCGATTCAGATACGTATAAATTGGTGTTTATCAACGGTATTTTTAGCTCACATTTGTCCTCAACGACACATGATGGACTTGATGTATGTTTGATGTCGTCTGCTTTGACTAAGCCAAAGTACAAAATGATAATCGATACGTATTACAATACCATTGCAGATAAAAGCGATAGTTTGACTGCTTTAAATGCAGCCTATGCTGTTGAAGGAGCATTCATCAATGTTCCTAAGAGTAAAGTGGTTTCTAAACCGATCGAAATCATTTATTTGTCAACTTCAGGAGAACAAGCACTATTGGTTCAACCGCGTAACTTGATCATCGTTGGTGAAAATGCACATGTTCAAATTTTAGAACGCCATCAAAGTTTAGATGAATGCAGTGTATTCACGAACTCGGTAACTGAGATTTTTGGACATAAACGCGCAATCGTAGATTTCTACAAATTACAAAATGATTTGGATACAGGAACTTTGATTGACAATACATTCATCAAGCAAAAGCAAGAGAGTAGAGTTGCAGTACACACGTTTTCTTTTGGTGGTAAATTAACGCGTAACAACTTGAATTTTTATCAAGATGGGGAACGCATTGATAGTACAATGAAAGGAATTACTTTAATTGGAGGTAAACAACACGTAGATCACTATACTTTGGTATCTCATGATAGTCCTAATTGTGAGAGTCACCAAAATTACAAAGGATTGTATGACGACAATTCAGTTGGAGTATTTAATGGTAAGATTTACGTGGATAAAATCGCACAAAAAACAGACGGTTTCCAACAAAGTAACAATATTTTGTTGAGCGATAAAGCACAGGTATATACCAAACCTCAACTCGAAATTTTCGCGGATGATGTTCGCTGTTCGCATGGTTGTACGATCGGACAACTGGATGAAGAGGCTATGTTTTATATGCGTCAACGCGGTATTCCACAACGCGAAGCAAAGGCGTTGTTGATGTATGCCTTTACAGATGAAGTAATGGAGTCTGTAAAAATTCCAGAATTAAAAGGAAAACTAGCAAAGTTAATCGCAACCAAGCTAGGAGTATCGATGGGATTTGATATTTAAACACATTTCGTTTATACAACATATACAAAAGGGTAATTGACTGAAAAGTTAATTGCCCTTTTTCATTTTAGCGCTTTTAAGCCGCTAAATTTGGTTAGCTACGGAAAATATTGATAATGAAGATCCGCGACCTTAAATCGACTCTATCAAGCTTAAATAGGCTTGTGGCTGACTCCTCGCTATTGTAATCTATTTGTACGTGTGTAGACTCTGTTCTACACAGTAGGTGATCAATTGAATCTTGTTTTTAACCCGAAACTTTTCCGTTAGTTTTTTGATGTGTGCCTCTATCGTTCTTCCGCTGAGGTGTACGCGTTCTCCGATTTCTTTGTTTGTCAGTCCTTGACAGGCATGATTGATGATTTGCAACTCTAAGGGGGATGGGTTGTATATCGTCCTCTGTTCTGAGCTAAATTGAAGGCCTATGTCCGTCTTGATCTGTTGCCATTGTGTGATTTGCTCTTGATGAAAAGGAAGGTTACCCTTGTGTAATTCCGACAACAAACCAAAAATTAAAGTACTGTTTTTCGGGCAATAGTACACCTGTTCATATTGAGAAAGTACGGTATGTACATCTTCTTGATAAACTTGGGAATAGGCGATAATCGGCGTGTTATTTTTTTTATTTCTCAAAATTTTAATGGCTTCTATACCCGTCATAATTGGTGTAAAAAGATCGATTAGTAGAAAATTATTCTGTTTGAAATATAATCGGTTAATTAACTCAAAACCATTGCAATAATGATCAACGAGATTGTATATACAGCTGCGATTTATAGCATCAAATAAGAGATTTTTAAAGCGCAAGTCTGACTCGCAAATTGACAGGAGAATAGGCATTTGTATTTTTTTGATTTGGATAATGTAAAATTAATATTATTTTTGAAGTAATTAAATTTTTCTCATTAAAAACTAATAATTTATTATTTTATGTATTTGAAAATTGAAAATATAAAGCATATTTATTTGAAATTACTGTATTTTATTGCTAATTTTTTATTTTTGATATTGATATGTTTTTTAAGTATTTATTTCTTTTTTGAAACCTCTGATCGTCAATTTAAGCAAGTGGAAAGAGGTGTTATATTCTATAAGAACAGGCTTAATCAACAGTATGTTTTAAAGAATAAAGTAGATACACTTTACTATCATATGCGTTTGCTAAATACGGGTAAAGTAGAGCACAATCACTTCTTGAAACAGTATATTTCAAAAGAAATTGTAGAGATAAAAAATCTACTAAAAGAAAATAATACAGATAATTTCAATTGTTATGAGATGCTGCTTACTCAGCTGGATAGTATTTTATTGTTAAAAGCTCAACTGATTCAAATTGGCAATAAAGAAAGTTTAGCACTGAAAGACTTGAATGAATGTATGTTTCGATTCAAAACGGTCTACACTGAATTAATGGACGATCCTAATCGCAAATAATGTATCATGTCACAAAATAAATTTCAAACGCTTTCATCCAGTGAAAAGATTCATCAATTTTTCTATTTATTGGGCATGCTAATTTTCACGCAAGTATTACTTGGTTTTATTTGTTTGAAGAATTACCACTCTCCTTTTTCCCAATCGGCAATTTTAGATGGACAGTTATTGGAACAAGAAAACAAGTTTAACAATCAGCAGCGCATTGTCAAACCGCTATTGGAATCTGCCTTTCACAAAATCAATGTACTTGCTGATGTAAGTCCACAACCTCAAGAGGAGAATGAGATAATTACGAGTATCAATGCAGTGGCAAATTCCTTTGCTAACACAGCAATTTACGATCCGCGTAAAGAGGCGTATATGCAGATTAGCTATTTCTACCAAATGTTTTTTGAAGACAAAAAAGTTGCTGCAAAAAAAATGGAAAACATCCTGCAGTTTTCTAAGCAGTTTGAGGAATGCTCTATCGGTTTTAAGGATAAAGAACAGCAGTTAAATCAGCGAAAAAACGCGCAATCAATTAGGTAGACGATGATGAAGTACAAAAGAAAAAATAGCGATAGGATTATGCTTTATCTCGGCGCTGTGATGCTTGTCCTCTTTTTTGGGATTTATCTTTTTCAAAAGAAGTTCTATTACTATAGGGGGGATTTTGATATTGCAGTGTATCCTGCCTTACTACAGGTTGGAGATACGCTGTATTTTAGGGAAAATTCACCGGTCCACGGAATAAAAAAATGGACGTTTGGCGATGGGAACTTTTCCTTGGCTGACCAAGGGTATCACCAGTACAAAAAACCAGGATTTTATCAAGTAACCTATACGGTGAATGACGAATATACGCAACAGTATTCGATTGAGGTAAAACAGCGTGAAAAAGAGGATTTTGGCGACTATTTTACTGAGATAGATGCGCCTTCGGAAGCGATGCAGTATGAACACATCGTTTTTCGCGCGGTAACGGAAAAAGCAACTATGTTCAGTTGGAAGTTTGGTGAATCGGGTAGTATAGATGCTAAAGACCCCTTTGTTATTTATGAATACAAAGAAGCAGGGGATTACGAAGTTTTTCTTTATACGGATGAAACAGCCTATCCTGTGGTCCATCAAATTAGAATTCTTCCCTCATTCAAAAATTTAACGGACGCATTGAATATGGAGGATACTTACCGAGCAATTGACTTTGATTTTAAAGAGCACTTGCAGCAGATAGCGTTGGGAGAGAATTTTAATTTTCATTACAACTATTTGGTAAATAAGTATTTATGTAATAATGAGAATGTCCCGGTAACGGTGAATACGGATAAGCGAAATTCCTTTTACTACTACTGTATGGGGTTGAGATTTGATCGAAAAGCTGTTATTCAATCTGTCAAAGTAGGCTTTGACGAACAGGCAAAGTGTGTAAGTAAGGTTGCGGTCGTTCAAATTAGCAAGTAAGTATGATGGTAAATAGTAAATATAGAGCATGGAGCGGTATTCTTCTTCTTGGGACCTTTCTTTTGGGGTGTGGTGCAAAGAAAACAACAGTTCAAAAGACCCCCAAAATGAGTGTAGTTTATACGGATCAAACACGTGGTTTTCTTTCGGGTTATCCTGCGTATGCAGTACCGTGGATTGTTTTTTCGGCTCAAGATGAAATGCGCGTTTACGCTTCTCCTACAGCGCAGACTGCAGATAAAAAAAGTTTGTTTTTAGAACCCTTCCTTGTTTTAAAGAAAAAAGCAGGGCGTTTGCAAGTAGCAAAATACGCGGTTGGAAGTGTTGTTGATTTTAAAATGGCTAAAAATCTCGCTCAGCCTTATGGATGGGTAGACGAAAAAGATGTTTTGTTGTGGATGGGATCACTTTCTAATGCCTACAATGGTTTTAGTTTCAAAGGGTTCTTGGGGATACACGATCAATCGATCATGGCACAAAGTGAAAGATTTATGGAAAGCGATTCTGTTTTTGTGTATAAGGACCCTAGTCTGTTACATAAAACTGCGGTTAGATTGCCGATTAATTCTATCGTCTACCTTTTTAAATTTACAGGAGACCAGAAAAAAGTTCTCATTGGGGGGCGACCGAGAATTGCGGTAGATGATCTTGAAAGTATGCCATACGGATGGATAGATGCGCGTATGTTGGCTATTTGGGGTGAGCGAACCGCTTTGCGAATGAAGCCCACTCCCGCTGTTGATGCGCTGCAGATTGGAATAGAGAAAAAAGGACAATTTTCGTCAGTTTTTACGCCTATTATTTCTTCTAGTACGCAAGTAGATCGCCTAGATCTCTCTTCTATTTTTCCTCTGTCTTACCACAGGGGGACGGATAGTTTTGACCTTCACTATTTGGATCATCAGCTGGATTACAGTGAAAATTGGGTGTATACGGTCAATGGAAAACAGTTAACACAACCAGAGTATCGATCTATAGTAAAGAACAATAAAAAGTTGAACTTTATTTTCCTTGTGGAGGAATCAGAAGAGGTTCAGCAGCATTTGCCTTTGTTAACAGCGCTATTCCAAGGAATGAATCCTCCAACTTATTTTGAGAAGGTCACTTATGCAGCCCAGTTATATCCTGTCCATAGAGAAGTTAACGCTCATGCTAATCCCAACAGGTTGAATTGGGAGACTTGGATTAAGTCTTTTCCCGATTCTTTGCAAACGCAAGCTTCTGAACAGCATCACGGCAGTTTGTTAGATTGTATGGCAGAGGTGACTGACCGTTTTGATTCAAACCAAAGCAATGTCATTGTGATTTTAGGTCAAGAGATTAGTACTGAAGATCAAAGGCAAAAGTCCGAAATCATCCAGCAAATTGTGGCGTCTAACAGTCGGGTTATCTTTTATCAAGTTAAGGCCAATTACAAGGATAAATACAACGATTTTGTTCTTTTTGGAGAAGAGGTTATCAAAACATCTGCGGATGAGCTAATACCAAACAAAAAACAGCGCTTGATTGATAATCGAGAGGTTGTAGAGGAGAATTTATTTGATTTGTCACAAGGCGATCAAGGGGTGTATCAGCTTGAGTATCCCAGGCAAAGTATGCATCAAGGAGCAGTTATTTTTCCCAAGAAAGGAGAGGAGAATAAGCCTTTACTTCTGCAAACTACCCTTGCAAAGTTAATGCGTGACCTTGCCTCAGCTAATCAAAAAACCGATAGCACACTAACGGCAGCGTTTCAAAGTAATCTAGGGGTTAAACGTACGAAAATAAAGTCGGCCTACCTTCCGTGGTCTCAACAAGAGCAAGTTTATATTCCTGCAATATACGCTCAACAAGTGGTCCATCAACCCTACACTTTTTTACATCCTGGTGTGCTTAAAAAAGACGAATGCGAAGGGTATGAACACTTGGAATACGGAGTGCTTTTAAATGAAGAAGAAATAGAACAGTTGAGAGATTACTATGTAAGCGTATATACCAAAGTATTTGCAAGCAAGAACTTGAGCAATAAAAAAATGATTCGAAACTACGTCAAGGTTACCAGAGAGAGACAACTAGTTCCTATCCAATGGACTAAAAAGTTTCTGTATAACAATTCGTTGTATATCAGTTTTTTTCAAAATACAGGTTTATACCAAACGAATGTCGATTCGCTGTCTCATTTACCGCTTAAAAGCTGGAAAAAAGAGACAACAATGAACAAAAAATTATTGGAAGACTTTTTTAGTAGTTTTCAAACAAAGGCGGATAAAATAGAGGAGTCTAAAGGAGATCAGAAGGTACGCTTGCAAGAACATCAATCAAATTTTTATTGGTTGAATCAAGCTTTTATCCCTGTTTTAGATCTCAATAGCAAGAAAATAAAGGATCAATCTTTTGATCTTTTACCGATAGAATTAGAGAAAATAGAAACTCAACCTGCTAAAAGTGAAAGTAAGACAAAACATGCAAGGGAATATATTGAACGGGTTAAAAGAGGAATGCCCTAAACACACATAAGAAATATGAATGTATTATTATCGAATGAGTCACTACAAGAAGTGATTCACATTGCCAAATCGATTGCGAGAGAAAATTATAATTCAAGGTATGCAGGCCCTCATATTTTACAAGCCTTGATGCATAAAAATATCGATTTACAAGATTTTTTACAAAGCTTAGGAAAAGAGCCATCCTACTTTTATGAGTGGGCGGAGGTACGCATAGAAGCCTATCCAAAGACCACGCAACTTGCGGAAGAAATTAGAGAAGACCATACGCTTGACACGATGTGGGAAAGTGCAGAAGATGTTAGATGTAAGCTCGGGTTAACAACGGTTACGCCCTTGTGTCTTTTAGCTAGTATTGTGAAACCTAATGTTGTATTTAACACAGAGCAACTGAAGTCATTGCCTTTGCGTGAATCAGAGGTGTTTGCTGCCTTTCAATCAAGGGATAAGCATCCTTTTCACCTTAATTCACAGGTGTTTGATACGGGTTTGTATGGGAAAGATGAAGCGAATAAATCATGGAGCGACGCACTAGCTAACTATGGTGTCGATTTACTGGAAAGGGCCAATCAAAGTCAAATTAAAAAGATTGTCGGACGCGAGAAAGAGACGCGAACCTTAGTGGAAATTTTGGGAAGAAAATCTAAGTCTAATGTTATGCTTGTTGGTGAACCAGGTGTAGGTAAAACTACATTAGTCGAGGGATTTGCTGTGCAATTGAATCAAGGGCAAGTGCCTTCACTGCTCAAGGAAAGCAAATTTTACCAATTGGATTTGAGTTTGCTTGTCGCTGGGACGAGTTATAAAGGCGAGGTTGAGGATCGACTGAAAAAGGTTGTAATGGCGAGTAAAGCACTCGGGCGTACAATTTTGTTTGTCGATGAGATTCACCTGTTAGTAGATCAAAAAACAAATTTGGGAGGTATAGCGAATTTACTCAAACCCGATTTAGCTCGAGGAGAATTGACAATTATTGGATCGACAACAGTGGAAGAATATCGAAAACTCATAGAACCGGAGTTGGCTTTTAGCAGGCGATTTGAGCGTATAGAGGTTGTTGAACCCGATGAGCAAACGTGTATTAAGATGATGGAAAGTCTTGTAGAACACTATGAAAATCACCATCAGATTCGAGTAGAAAAAGAAGCATTACCGACCTGTGTAGCTCTAGCTAAACGCTATGCTAAGGAGCAAAAATTGCCCGATACGGCTTTTGATTTATTGGATCGAACTATGGCCGCTATCGGTCTTTTAGACGAGTTATCGACGAAGGAACTCGAGCGTTGGAAAGCAGATTATGATTGTTGTTGGACAGGAGCTTTTGTCGATGATCAAGCGAAAGCAGGTGAAATGGTTTGGCTCTACCAGCAGTTACCCAATAGAATAAGTCCAATTTTATGGGGATTATTACGAGAACAACCCGTATTAGATTCTAGTATGTCTATTGAATATATCCATCAAATCATCGTGGCGATATACGAAGAATTAAAGGACAATACCAAGCAAAAGGTAAGTAGGGTATCTAGTTTAGAGTTAGCTGCTGTAATGGCCGCCAAAACAGGAATTCCTCTAGGTAAGATACAAGCACAAGAGAAGGAAAAGCTCCTGGCTATGGAAACGCTTTTGTCTCAACGTGTCGTTGGACAAAAACAGGCGTTAAAAGTTGTTGCTGATGCGATTGTTGAAAGTCGAAGTGGATTGAACAAACCTGGGCAACCCATTGGATCATTTTTCTTTTTGGGTCCCACTGGTACAGGAAAAACGGAACTTGCTAAAGCCATTGCATCGCTGCTTTTTAACGACGAAAAAGCCATGATTCGCTTTGATATGTCTGAATTTAAAGAAGAACACGCTGCGGCGCTCCTGTACGGTGCGCCTCCGGGATATATTGGCTATGAAGAAGGGGGAATGTTGGTCAATAAAATTCGACAACAGCCCTATGCTGTAGTATTATTTGATGAAATAGAAAAAGCGCATCCCTCGGTTTTTGATGTCTTTCTTCAACTGATGGACGAAGGTAAAATTCACGATAAACTGGGCAAGGAAGGCGATTTTAGCAATGCTCTTATTCTGTTTACTTCAAACATTGCAAGTGAAAGTATAAGTCAAGCTTTTGCTGAGCAGCGCATACCGAGTTCAAAAGAACTGATGGAGCAAATGAAAGGTCATTTTAGACCTGAGTTCTTGGCAAGAATCACCGAGATTGTTCCTTTTTCGCCCATTACAGCGGATATGGCACAGCAAATTTTCACGCTTCAATTGCAAGGATTAATGACCGCTTTTAACCGCATGAACATCATTTTAGAAATCTCAGATGTAGCAAAGAGTATGTTGGCGATTTCGGGATTTAACAGCCAATACGGAGCAAGGCAAATTGGCGGTGTAATTCGACAAGAAATTGCCCGTCCTATATCTAAAATGCTCGTTGCGGAAGATTTAGTTGCAGGGCAAACTATAGCGGTGGATTGGCAAGAGGATCAAGTTGTTTTTCACGTATATGAAAGTAAGTAAGATGCAGCAGTCCTTTTTTAAATTTCCGTTTAATCCTGAATATGCAATGGTTGAGGGGCTTCATATACCCACGTGTAGCTTGGCCGAAAGTATTGCTCAACACATCATGTTATTGGTGTTAACGCGAAAAGGTGAAAATAGATTTAACCCAGATTACGGCAATGCGGTATGGGATCTAGAATTCGATAATGCCGTTACGGCGGTGGATTGGGAACGCGTTTTTGAAGAGAGCTTGCAAGAGCAAATACAGCAATATGAACCTCGTATACGTTTCGCGCAAATTCAAGTCCGAATCGAGTATGTTGAACACACGTATGGAACAAAAGACTTTGTTGAAATAAGAAAAAAAGCAAAAATAGGAATCAATGCTGAGTTAACAGAGCTAGGGGAACTTTTTACTTTCAGTACGCATATCTATTTGAGTCCAATGTCAATAGACTAATACAATACCAATGAAAAAGACCATAAATAATAATGCAAAAGAAGGAATTAGATCAAGAATACTTCAAAATGTAGCAATGCTGTGGGGAGTGGCTAATCCTCAAGCCTTGGATCCTTTTGTAACCTTATTGGTTGACGCTTTTAGTACAGAGATTTTCAAGGTAAACAATGATATTGAGAATATTAAGGGAAGTATTTTAGAAAAGCTGGCGAAGTTGTTAACGCCTAGTATTTACACCTATCCTAGACCGGCTCATGCAATTGCGATTACCACCCCATTTGAGTCACAAGAAGTATTGGTCAACCAGCTGGAATTTTTCACGAAGAAGGTCTTTACTTCTAACGTAAAAACGGTGAAAGATCTCAATTTAGATATTCCCTTTACCGCAGTGGATCAAGTTACGTTGCTTAAAGCTGTAGTGAAATACAGCGTTATTGGCGATGTGATTTGGGCGTATGACGATTTTTATAACAGCATACCAGCAGCAAAAATCAAGCAATCCATTGGGCGCAATCAGTTGTTTTTAGCCCTAGATCTTAGTGCCTATGAAGTAGAACACACACCTGAGCGTTTTAGTTTATACTGTGACAATCCGGCCTATGATAGCCTAGAGTTTGTGTATAAACTATTGCCATTTGTCTCAATGTCTTACAAAGGAAATCCGCTAGAAGTTAGTAAAGGGTTGACTTATCCCGCTAAAAAGAGCAAGGAAGGGTATGAAGCGACTTTTGACGATTACGCTATTGAAAATCGCATACAAGAAAATATTAAGAGTATTTATGCGGGTAAATTTATTGAAGTAAGAGGGTTTCAAAGGAAAATCAAGGAGCTCGAACTGGGGGTTTTACCTCAAGAACTTACTTTTTTAAACGAAGATAGTCAGATTCGAGAGTTAATCGACGGGCAGCAATTGTTGTGGATTCAGTTGGACTTTCCTCCGCAATATACACGAGAGATCATAGAGGGATTTTCGTTTTACCTCAATGCTTTTCCGGTTTACAATAGAGGATGGCGACAAAATGAATCGAGTTTGGATATCATGGGCAATACAATTCCACTTGTAACACAAATAGGAGAAGCATTTTTGTACACCAACAAAGTGGTGGATAGTTCTTCAAGACTTTATAGCGAAATACCCTTTTCGGAATCTGCTAGTTTACAGCATGGGGTGTATACAGTACGCAAAGGAGGAATGGAGCGTTTTAGTGAACGCAACGCGATAGATTTAATCGCATATGTCATTGAATTAACGCGTGATGAGGTATCTGCGTTCGGTATTTTAGATCGGGATAAAGTCATTGAAACCCTGCGTAAAATGGTGCATCAAATGCGCGACTTAAACCAAAAGGTCAAGACAGTTGATCGTCAAGTTGCTAGTGATGTTCACTATATTATTGTTGAGCCTCTTGGAAAAACAGCGTATGTCAAAGCATCCTATTGGATTACGCATTGTTCGCTTGCTAATACCATTCGCAAAGGAACACAACTAATCCAACAGAATAAAGTGTTTACTAATGTTAATCGCCATCTTGTATTACTGAGTACGACTAAAGGCGGCGATCAAGAAAAGACGGGTACAGATGCAATTCAAGCGTATAAGTATGCATTAACCACTAGAGATAAGATTATTTGCAAAGAAGATATTAAAAATTACTGTCAAATGGTGTTGCAATCCCATTGTAAAGAAGTAGTTGTTTCTAGGGGAATTAAAGTGGGAGATCATCCAAAAGAAGGTTTCGTACGCACGGTGAATATTGAAATTATCGTTGATAATTATGAAGAGTGGAGTTATCAGTACTGGATTGATTATGCCCGTAGTTTACAAGAGCAAATTACAACTCGAGCCATAGATGGCGTTGATTATTTGGTGGAGTTTAAAGGTGAAATGTTCAAGGAAGAGATTTAGTGTATGAATGATTTTAATCAACTTTATCTTCAAGACTTTAACAGCCTGTATACGGACTATAAAACAGAAGTCATAGCATACCATATTTGGAAGTATTACCACGAGATAGATGGCGTTTACTTGAAGCGTTTAGGTGGGAATAGTCGAAGCTTTAGCAAAGATTTAAAGCGAATCAAAGCGGAATATATTGAGGTGAAAAAGCGAATCATCAGTGTAGAAAGTTTTAGAGAAGGTATTTACGACTACTTGCCAGAGGGACTATTTCACGTGCCTTCTTTTAGGAGTTCCCGTGAGAATATTACTGATGTGGTTGAACAAATTCGACAGGAGAAGCGCGTTGAACAAAAAGCTCGAGCCTTTTTTCAACCCTTCGAATTAGAGGTGTACTTCTGTCATTTAAAGGCTTTAGATCTCGCCTATAGTTTTGATAAGCTTACCAAAGAAGATGAACTTTTTAAGAGGATTGAAGAGTTATGGCCACTTTTAAAATTAGTAGACGATAAAAACGCCCAAATATTTGCTTGTTTACTACCTAATTTTCACGCGGAAAGAGGGAAGAAAACATGGATAGAAAAGTGCTTAACCGCCTGTTTAGAGGTACCGGTCAATATTAGTTTCGTTCCCAGTGAAATTGCTGAATTTGAGCAGTTTTCTTCGACGTTGGTTCTAGATGCGATGTGTTTGGGCATAAACTGCGTTTTGCTTGGGACACACGCTGATGGAGAAAAAGATTGGCACGTCGAAATAGGACCTATTCGCTATGATAATTTGCACAAGTACCTCGAGGGAAGTCCCTTGAGAATCCTGTTACAGACAATTTACGATCACTGTTTACCCCTTGCGGTAGCTGTTATAGAAACCTTTATAACACAGAGAGAAGAGGAGTCTTTTCGGTTAATGAACAACAACAATAGTTTGCTCGGGTATTCTACCTATTTGTAAAAAACAACACTAGTTATGTATATAGAATTTATAAAAGTCTTTTTCGTAAGCCATTTACTTATACCTATAATCCTTGTTTTCCTTCTTTTTCCTTTGGCTTTCCTCAAGAAGAAGATCCCCTGTATCAAATCAAAAGAACTCGTTTTTTATCTGTTGATTAGCAGCTGCATTTTGGCCTTGCCTGGTGTATTAGGATGTACTGGAGTTGAGTTTATTCCCTTTTGGTACTTAGTGGGAAGTGTACTTTATTTGCTGTTTGGATGGATTCATTTAAGACAATTGCATCATCGATTTAAAACACAAGATAGCTCGCCGTGGTTAGCGGTGACTTTCGAACTCCTACTAACTTTTTTTTCCCTGCTATTGGGCGTGTATTTATTTACTTATCTCTTCAATTGGTTAAGTCCTTTTGAGGGGCATGCCTTGTTGTCCGCCAGTTGTAGTCTATCTTTTTTGATTCCCCTTTTTTTTAACTATAGCTACATTCAGTTTTTAACTATTCCTTTTAGCATCTATAACACATGGAGCTATGAACCTAATAAACAAGCGATAGATTTTGATGGTTTTGACTTGAACAAGCTTAAAGTGGTGACCATAGAACTGACAAAAAATGTGGGGGATGGAAATCAGTTTAGAATTAAAGCAAAAATGCTCGCTGAAGGGATCTCTTTTGGCGATTGGTTCCAGAAAGTATTGGAGGATTATAACTTTAAAAATAGGACTGACCAAATTGAATTGAATAGTGAAGAAGGGGTTTATTACCACTGGATTTTTTATGTGAAACGATCCTTTTTTCACTTCAGGAGATACATCGATTTCGAAGGAGATAGTATCCAAAATAAGATTAAAGAACACGATATCATTGTTTGTAAAAGAGTCGTAGAAAATAAACAACATACAAATTAAATTTTATGATCAATCACCCCCCCTATGATGCCGTAAATTGGGTTGACGGCATGAAAATTTCGAAGAGGCATTTTGATGCACATACCAATTTCATCCTCGATGAATTAAGAGAAGTACGCGCTGTGTTTTGCAAGTGGTTTAATTACGGGTTACTTCCTGTAGCCTCACACAAAAGAGATTCCTCTTTTTTTTCTATACTTGGTTCATCTACTGGAGATATTGAAGTTATTATCAAACGTTGTAGGGCCATTACACCTTCGGGATTTCGAATAGAGCTTGCGGATTTTCGCGTTCATTTAAAAGCGTTAGTTCCTCCAGTTGGCGAAGAATTATCCCAACAATCTTTGGCGTATTATGTAGTCATTCTGGTCAATCCGTTTACTAAAGTTCCCTATGGAGAACTTGATTTAGAAGAGACTCCTCCTCGCTATCCCTTTACAAAAGCTAGCTACCATATAGAGCTTATTCCCGTTGAGTCTTTTGACCATACAGGAATGAGCGAAGGAGGAAATTTTATTGCGCTTGGAAAGGTTTACACCCAAGGAGGAACCTTAGCAATCGACGAGCGTTTTATTCCGCCTTGTACGAGTGTAATTAGCCATCCTCTTTTACTTCAACACTATAATACGATGGAGAGAACGATGGCGGTTTTGCAAAAGTGTGCGGTAAAAATCATTCAAAAAAACCTAACCGAAAAACAAAATACCAGCGTCGTATCGAGTGTTAAGTTGATCTGTCAAGGCTTGATTCATCAAATAGGCAGTATATACTATGAGTTTAGAAATATTATCCCTCATGTCTCTCCCGTTTATTTGGTTGAGGTATTTTCCAAATGGGCCATTCACTTGCATCTGACCCTGCAAACTTTGGTTCCTTCAGCTGTTGAAGAAATGCTTAACTACATTGGAGAGTGGAGTGAAATAGCGCCCCACACTTTTTTAAATCAGTTGTCAACGGTAGCTGAGATCAAGTATCAACATGTGAATTGTGCCGAACATTTAAATGATATTCAAGCACTATTGACAAGTTTGGAGAAAATAGTGTTGAAGTTAAGTGAACTCGATTATATCGGGCAGCGAAAAGAGAACATCATCGTTAATGAAGTAGAAGTTACTCCACCTTCTAAAAGTAATCGAGGGTGGAGTGTACTCGATTAATAATAGAGCCGTATGGGTTTGTTTGATCAGGTAAAAAAAGTAGTACAGGCGATCACCGGATCAGTCGAAACAAGGTCAGAGCGTACTGCTCAAACCATCAGCGTAGAGCAAACAGGCAGTAAGGGGTTGGAAATCAATAAAAAGACTGCTTTAAAGAATAAAAAAGTTAATAATAATAATTTAAATAAAAAGCAAAAAATGACAATGTTTAATTATGGCGTTGGCGGAAACGAAGTAAAGGTTGACGCGAATGAAGCAATCCAAGAAATTCAGGGAAATAAGAGTTTATTAGTAGCTAAATTAACTACGGAAGATGCGGTTTCTCCAGAAATTGTAACGGGTTTGAAAACGGTGGAAGAAGTGTTTAATTACTATGCTCCTACGATGGAAATAGAGCATGAAACACCAGAGGGTTTACCTGTAAAAGAGGAATTTAGATTTAAGAATTTGGGTGATTTTACACCGAAGAAGATGATCGATAATTCTCCTTTTTTAAAAGGGTTAAAAGTAGATGAGGAACAGTATAATAAAATTGTTAAACAATTGAGAGTTAATAAGGTACTTCGAAAAATGTTAGAAGATGACGCTGCCAAAAGCGAATTTGAAGCAACCTTGAGAGCAATTGCAAAAGAATTGGAAAAATAAAAGAAAGTATGGCAAAATTAGAGCAAGAAACACAAGCAGTATCTACTCAAGTACAAGAGATCAAAGGTGAAGTAGGACAACCCACAGGGGTCGCTTTAGAAAAGCTTGGAGGATTTGGATTTGTTGAAACCGTTGTAGATGGGATGGCAAATATGAATCCTGAACGCAAAGCCCGAAAACAAATTTTTCTAACCGATTCAAGTAAAAAAGACGAGCGAGAAGATTTGTTGAAAAACATTAAATTGTGGTTAGAACTGCTTGAGTCGGGGCAGTCAACGGAAGAGCTTATTGAGCAATGTAAGCAAAAATCAAGTCAAGCCGTTCAATACTTGAAAACGAATGTCAAGGCGTCTTTGGATCAATGTCGCGAATTAGAAGTTTCCTATCGTACCCTTGCACAGTTTTACAAAAACACAGAGTTAGACAAGGTCGACAATGTCCATATTGTCAATGCTTCAATGGAACAAATGACCGACTTAGACAATCCTGTTTTCATCAATCATATTGCAGAAGAATTCAAATTGTTCTATGATCGTTTAGATTTAAGAGATAATTACTCCTTGCTGTCTATACCTGGTTATATGGGATCTAATATGGTAATTGATAAATGGGCAAAAATTTGCAATGAAAACAAGGTGATGCTCGTA
Organism: Myroides sp. C6-3; assembly: GCF_050522425.1. Lineage (NCBI taxonomy): Bacteria > Pseudomonadati > Bacteroidota > Flavobacteriia > Flavobacteriales > Flavobacteriaceae > Myroides > Myroides sp. C6-3. Next base: position 37,298 of record NZ_JBMVQP010000018.1, read on the forward strand.
ACGGATTTTGCCAATTTGGATAAACCTGATGATGTTGTCGATTTGTTTAATGCCGCTAATTTGACTAGTGGAGATGTACACAAAAGCAATGTAATTATGACTTGTAATTGGTTGGTAGGACGAGGAAAAGCAGAAGAGGTTGGCGAAGAAGAGGATGTCTTTATTGCTCCTTCGACCTCTTTAACAGGTAAGATTCACAAGACGCTGATGTCTCAAGTTGCTGCAGGTAAAAAGCACGGCGGAATTAACGAGGTGGATGCTGTGAAGTTTGAATTGAAGAAAAGCGAAATCTCTCAATTGGAAAAGATGGGGCTCGTACCCATGGTTAATGAATATGGCAAAATTATGGCGTTCTCCGCTAAAACTTTATTTGATGGCGATAATATTGGACTCCAAACCTATTCTGTTGTTCGTGTCTTTGATTATGTAACGAAGGTTTTGCTAGATTTTTTAAATCGACGCGCTTTCGAAAACTGGAACGCCAAAAATGAGGATGATTTACGCAAGCAAATTGTGATGTTCTTAGATGGAATAAAAGGTGCAGATAAATTAATTGAAAAGTTTAAAATCGTTCGTTTTGAACAAGATAAACACCAAAAAGATCGTGTTTGGTTAGATATTCGCTTGACGCCTTACTTTCCAGCAAAGAGCTTTGTAATTAAGTTAGATGGACACAAAGGAGACGATGGAAATGATTGGGAAGCAGAATATGTTCAAGAATAGATTTGATTGCTAAAACAAGAATTATACTCGTTTATTTATTGATAATCAAACTTGTTTTACGATCAAAAAGGGGGATGTTTTATTTTTATTTGAATAGTGTATTTTTTAAATAAAAATAATTGAATTGATTAATATTAACGTATTTTTTACAGTAAATACACTATATTGATTCAGAAATGTTATAAATTTACTAAGTAGTAAAAAAAATGTTTTTAAGTTTGTTGAAGTAATAATTTAAAAACAAAAACATATGGCAGAGAATAATTCAAGAGCCGTTTTAAAATTCAATGGAGGTGATGCACAAAAAGTGCTTAACCTTAAGTATGGTGTATCAAGATCAGTTGACGTTTCAGGACGTGTAGCCTCTGATCCTTCTAACGCACTAATCACAATCACAGTAGAAGCAACAGATAAATCTGAAATTTTAGAGAGTTTGCTTAATGGCAAGTACAAGCCAACAACAGGTGAGATTATCTTCAACAAATCGCACGAAGAGGGAACCCTAATTTCCTTAAAATGGTCCAATGGATATGTGATCCAACATCATGTTGATTTCGATGCAATTAATTCAAATGCGATGTACATCAGTTTTGTCGTAAGTGCAGAGCAAATTGATTACGGAAATTCTGCTTATCAAGGCGTTTGGCCCAGTGCATAATTAAACTGTTAGCGGTTAATACACTGTTTTTCTAGGATCCGGCGTAAGTATGAAGTGAAGGTATAGATCACTTATTTAAAATGTGGTTTATATACATATGTGGATGACTTACGCTGGATTTTATAGTGTTTTTAAATCTCTTACGCAGAGGTTTTATATTGAAATAGGCTTTCACTAGAGGCGATTTAGCTTTAGCGAAAGTAAAAAGAAGAGGGTTGATATACTACCACATAGAAGGCTCTTATCTTTTTATTACTAGCTACTCCAAAAGTGTTGGAGTACTTCCTACAGTAAAAGGAACTAATTATTAATGATTTATTAAGGCCACTTAGCCCATGACAAATAAACTTTTATTCGATGCTAAGGAAGAAGAACAAAGGAATATCCCTATAGCATATTCGGATCAATCACCTGTAGATTCAGCAAATTACCAAGTAGAGAACAACGTGAGTGCCATTGCGAATCAAGCGCTTTTTGGCGTTACTCATCTTGTCGATCTCACAATTGTTGTAGAAGGTACTACATGTAATAGTTTTCAAAACTTTCGATTGAACCAAAGTATTAAAGGGCATCATACATTTGAATTATCCTTACATCACAATGCACTTGGAGCGGTAGAAACCTATCAAATGGTGCATGCAAGAGAATTATTAGGTAAGCGTATCCTAGTGCGTTTTACTTTTAAAAATAACAAAGACAAACCTGAACGCGATTTTATCGGTATTATTACAGATGTTAGCTTTGAACAAGTTCAAGGAAATCGAGGCGATATTATTCTTTCGGGCTATAGTCCTACTATTCTACTCGATAAAGCGCCAAATATTCAAAGTTTTGGTGGAAGTCATCCCATTTCTCTAGCTGTAATAGTAAATCAACTTTTAGAAGAAGGCTATACGCAGAGGGGTAAATACAAGTATAGCATACAGTCTGATAATCAGACAAATATTTCTTATAGCTGTCAATTTAATGAAACCGCCTATAACTATTTAGCGCGGATGGCTGAAGCTTATGGAGAACAATTTTTTTATGATGGAGAAACGCTTCACTTTGGAGAGGTCCCTCCAATAGCATCGCCTTTGTCTTTAGTGTATGGACGTGATATTGACCAAGTTAAAGTCAATATGTCTGTACAACATGTCAACCGAGAACTCTTTGGTTATAATAGCTTAGACCACGAACTTTTATGCGCAACTGAAGATACGAAACTGCCTATTAAAGGAACTTTAGCTAAAGTCGCGTATGAAAAATCTCGCCGTGTTTTTACGGCACCTTCTTTACAAGTAGCGCCAATTAAAGCATCAACGAATCAAGATATTACACAGGCACAACGAGGGTTAGTCGGAAGTGTTGGACTAGACGTTTTCGTTATTTCAGGTACGACTACGGTACCTTTTTTATACCCTGGTTGCAAAGTAGAATTAAATGTGCTTCAACCTGAAACAAAAGAAAACCAGTACTTTACTAAATTGATGATTACGAGCATCAAACACGAGGTAGATGCACTTGGAAGATATAAAGGGTACTTTGAAGCTGTGGATGCAGAAACAGGTTTTATTCCTCGTATTAACTATCAAAATCCGCTAGTAGAGCAACAAATTGCCACTGTCGTCAGCAATACAGATCCGCAACAGAAAGGGCGTGTACAAGTGCGATTCGATTGGCAAGATGTAGGCGCAAGTACTGCTTTTATTCGCGTTATGACACCCGATGCGGGAAACAGTATTGTTATCGATAAAAACCGTGGTTTTGTTACTATACCCGAAGTTGGTGATCAGGTTCTGATTGGTTTTGTCGGGCAACATCCAGATCGTCCTCTTGTTATGGGAAGCTTGTTTCATGGAGCGGTTGCTGCAGGTGGAGGTAATGCAAATAATAGAAAGACTTGGAGTACCAAAAGCGGACATATCATAGAGCTTGATGATCATGGAGGTATAAAAATCTTGGACAAAAAAAAGAACGTATTCCTTCTTGATGGTGAGGGTGGCATCTTTATGAAAAGTGCTCAAGTAATTTCTTTGCAAACAGGACAATCAAGTCTCACCTTAGAGGAGGACGGAAAAATTACACTTGAAGGTGAAATAGTGTACTTCAAAGGAAAAACAATTCTACAGGAAGCCTCTGCTAAGCTTGTGGGACAAAGTGGATCCGCAAGGCTAACTTTAGATGCGGATGCGAATGAGGCAACTCTTACCGCAAAGAACGCAACAGTAGAAGGAACAAGTGTTGCAACTGTAAATGGAGGTCTAAGTGCCAAAGTGGCTGCCGGAGGTGTGGCTGCAATTGAAGGTGCTATCGTTAAATTAAATTAGGAATGAGGTATAACAATCCTATTCAGCAAAGGGTAGAAGAGTTTGAGTTAAACTACTTGGAAACGAAGTACACCCATACTTACACCTATCTCATCTTTCGAACGGCACAAGACGATTGGGAGATGATCGACGCTTTTTACGACTATATGTTGGGGGTAGATAATGAAATTGAAGATGTTGTAGTGGTATTTAAATCTCCTTTACAACACGTACAAAACTATAGTGAAGCTCTTGTAGAAGAGCTTTTTATGTCTACTTTTCTGTGGAATTACGCAGAAAAACCCAAAGAAATTGAAGATAATTTTATCCATTGGGAAATGGATCTATCGGCTACTTCCGAAAAGAATGTAGCAGCGTTGTTTGTTGCTAATATCAATGCTTTTTGTGAGGTAGTTGAATTTGAAGAAGATTCAGATTTAGTCTGCGTTTTAGATTATCAAAATGAGGAGGAACAATACATCTTACATTGGCTTAAAGATTTAGCTAAACTAGAATTACACCCCAAAGTTCGCCTCGTTCTATCCGATACGATTGAAGACCCGATATTCGATGAACTGACGTATTTTACTCCTAATTCAATCCATTTTTTGGTGCATCGCTTTGAGCTAGCTCAAGCGATTAAGGAAGTTGCGGCCATGGGTGATCCCGATGCGCCTGATACCCAATACAGGTATCATCTGGTTCAACTTTACGAAGGAGTCAACAAACAACAAGAAAAGGAAATAGAGAAGCACGCTACTAGCTGTCTCGCTATCGCAAATCAACAGAAAGAAAAAGATGCAAATTGGCTACTTCAACTAGTAAGTGTGTACTGTGCATTAGCAACGGCTGCATTTGGAAAGAAAGAGTTTAAAAAGGCAATTGTTCAAATGGATGAAGCCCTTGCAATTTTGCAAGAAGGTCTCGGAAAGCTAGCGGCGGAACTTCTAGATCCCTTATTTGGGCAAGTGTATTTGTTTAGAGGTAATTTATTTCTGATGATTAAATCGTATCCCAAAGCAATAGCGGATTTTCAGAAAGGAGAAACCTATTATGAACAACAGCAAAACCACCTGATGCGCGTAGAAGCTTTTCGATTATTGGCGATGGCAGCAACTAAGAATGGGGATCATCAACTGAGGTATGAAGCCCTTGATAAAGGGATTCGGTTGGGGGTACACTTAACTGAATCTCTTGCTCTAGCATCTACTTATACCTTGTTGGCGAAAGATGTACTAGACTCTCGATATACGGAGTATATCTCTGATCGTGAACTGGATTGCCTCGTTGAGCCTTTATTGGGGAAACAATGGAGAACAAAAACAAAAAATGTCAAAAATAGTATTGCAAATAAAGATATAAAATGAAGGAAGAAGATAAGGGTTGGTTCATCAGTCTCATGCAGGTATTTCCTGAATTGCCAGGAATAATATTGCTTTTGTTTGGGATTGTAATCTGGTATTGGTCAACTAAGGGAAATGAATGGATGTACGATACTGGTGGACCAGGGGTGTTTACGAATATTACTTGGATTCGAAATACGTTTGGTGAAGCCGTTGCTCGACGGTTTAATATTATTATTTCATGGGGAATTATTTTTTCAGGAATTTTATTTATAGCTATCGGTGTGTGGTTACGGGTAGCTATACGCTATGGAAAAGGATAGTATCGTAGATACCGTTTATTAAGCATACTAGGGGGGAAGTATGAAAATTAGTAGGAAAAGAAAGTCGTAATAATTTTCATCACGGATAGAATAAGCACAATGAGAGATAATGAAATTCAAAGAAATGAATGCTTGGCAGATCAGACCGATAATCTCGGTAATGAGGAAGAAAAAGATTCTTTTTATACCGAAACCTTCAAAGATATGTATGGGACGTATAAAGATACTTTTGTTTCCATTTGGGATAAGCAACATAATATTATTCAGGATTCCAATTTAAATACAGCACAAAAAGCAACGGCAACGGTTGTTAATCTAGTTAATGGTGGGATATCTGCCTTTTCAACGGTAACAAATTTTACAAGTAGTATTAGCGAAGCTTTGGTATTGCCTTTGCTTCGCACGATTAACGTGGCGAGGGGAATCGGGTGTTTACCTGTCGGTAAACAGTTGGATCCTGTACTCAACTTGATGGATATTCACATGGTATTAGCACCTCCATCACCTTCTCCCGTACCGAGTACTCATCCTTTTATGGGGTTATCCTTTCGAGCGAAGGATTTTCTTGCTATTGGGTTACTGCGGATAACTGTAGATGCGCTAGCAGGAGTGAAAGCAGTATCGAATAACGCAGTAGATAATGGAGCATTATCCGAGGAAAATGCGGAATTAGTCATTGATTCGGCCAGTACAGTTACGAGCATAGGACGTATTTTTATCGGCAATCTTGGCGCTTCAGTTATAATAGGGTATGTGTTGCCCCGAAGTGTTGCAGGTACGGGTATTCGCTGTTTTCAACATGCACCAGCGGGAGGGGGATTTCACCCTGTTGCAGAAGGGACTATTATGAAAAATAGAGGGCATGCTTTTACAGGAAGTATGTTCGTTGTGGCAGATGGATCCCCTTTGGTTGGTTCTATTTGTCATGCGCAAAATGCATGTTCTGATATTGGAATACGCTCTATTCACGATAGTGGACCTAAACCTGATCCGGATAGTGGCGTGAAAGCTAAACGTTATATTCCTACGGGAATGCTCATACCTATTCCCTTTACAAGGATGGTGCTAACGAATCCGATTCCTTCGCCTATTAATATTTTACAAGCACCTGTTAAGGCGTTGAGTGCAACGTTTAAAAGGCTAAAAAGTAGACGAGCGAAAAAGGTTAAACTAAACGCGGAGAATGGAAAACCGTGTAGTAACTTTTCTAAGGCATTAAATAAAGCAAATAACAAGCTGTTTAAGCATAAGTACACCCAGGGACTTTACAACAAAATAGATAAGTCTATCAAAACTTATGTGGGTCATCCCATTGATGTAGCGGGAGGTGATCTTTTTACGGATAGTAGGGATTTTAGTTTTGCAGGTATTATCCCTTTGTCGTTTGAACGGGTGTGGTACAGCAATAGTGATTACAACGGACCTTTGGGCTATGGCTGGCATCATAGCTACGATATGGCTTTATTCGTCAATACTGATTTCCGCAGGGCTCAGGTACGATTGGCAGACGGGCGATTGATCAATTTTGATCGAATACCCACAAGAGAATTACCTACCCCAAGATACCATCGTTCAGAAAAATTGTGGTTATGTTATCAGCAACTGGGGGGATATTATTACCTCAAAGATCAAAAAGATGAAGTGTTCTCGTTTAATACTCCTTTGTACGCGAGCAGACAAGAGAGTTATTTACTGTCTGATATTTCCAATAATAAAGGATTTTCTATCCGTTTTACTTATGATGCAAATGGAACTTTAACCCAAATTATTGATTCCGTTCATCGGGTATATACGGTCGAAAGTGATCATCAAAGACGCATTGCTAAAGTTTGGACAGATGCACCAGAAGCTGGGGTACCAAAGGTCTGTCTTGCGGAGTATGGCTATAGTGAAGAAGGGGATTTGATTGTACACTATGATGAGATGCGTCAACCTTTGAAAATGAAGTATGAACATCATTTGCTGCTAGAGGAAACTTGGCGAAATGGACATCATTGGTTCTTTAAATATGACGGGAAACACACGGGAGCAAATTGCATAGAGACATGGGGAGATGGAGGGATTCAACATTTTAAATTGACGTATTATCAAGGGGAAACTCATGCGGTAGACGGGGAGGGAAATACCACAATCTATAAACATCGCAACCAAATAGTATATAAAACCATTGATGCCAAAGGGGCTGTATGGGAGAAATTTCACAATAAGTATGGTGAGTTAGAACGAAGTAAAGATCCTTTGGGCAATGTGTGTAATTACCTCCATGATGAGTGGGGAAATGTGGCGTGTATCATCGAACCTGATGGACAATTTACGCAGTTTCAATATCTCGATGGAGATTATCCTTATTTACCGACTGAGGTGATTGATTCACGTGGGGGGAAATGGAGTTATACCTATTCTGCTGATGGTCGTTTACGTGAAAGGCGAAATCCGCTGGGAGCGAAAAAGAGTTATGTTTATAACGAGAAAGGACTTCTAGCTGAGGTTACAGATGGATTAAACCGATCAACGGTGTTCACTTACGATTCTAACTATAATGTTTCGAGTAGGACTACGAGTGGAGGAAATGCGATACACTATCAATATGATTTGTGGAATCGACGTACCCATTGTATTAATGCCCATGGAGCCCAACAGAAAAGAGTGTTAGATCATCTAGGGCGTGCGTTGATCATTTACGATTTTGATGGCAACACGATTCAGATGAAATACGATGCGTTGGACAATGTCATTCAGTATGAAGATCACCATCGAAAAGTGCTGTTTAGCTATAAAGGCATGCATAAACTAATCAAAAGAAGTGAAGGGGGTAAAGTTGTTCGCTTTCGTTACGATTCGAACGAGCGATTGCGCTGTATAAGTAATGAAGAAGGGCAGCACTATTATTTTGATTTAGATGCAGTAGGACAGGTTATACAAGAAAAGGGATTTGACGGTGTTGAAAAGAAGTATGAACGCAACGAATGTGGTTGGGTAACCTCTATTCAGCGCCCCGCTAAACGCTGGACAAACTTTGTTTATGACGAGATGGGGCGGGTCATTCAAGTGAATAGCAGCGACAAGACAAGTGAAACCTATGTTTATGAATTTGGAGCAATGGTTCAAGCGGAGAATGAGACAGGAGTTGTTGCATTTAAGTACGACATAGAAGGGCAGGTAGTCGAAGAGAGCTTCAACGGACAGAAAGTGCAAAGTACTTATGATAGCTACGGTCGACGTACAACGTTGAGCAGTAGTTTAGGCGCTCATTTTGTTTATCAATTTGACGAGTTGAACAACGTAGTTGAGAGTCGATTGAACGATTGGAAGGTGGAGCAAATGTACGATGCCTTAGGTTTGGAGTGCAGTAGAAATTTTGAAGAGGGGCTGCAACAAGTGTGGTCCTACGATTCACTTGGTCGCTTGAAGAGTCAAGGGATCAACAAAGTTAAAGGCGACCGAGTTGTAGTACCACAGTTTTATAGACAGTATGCCTGGGCAGAAGGTAGTTTGTTGTGTCAAATAACCGATCAAGGGCAAAAGCAAACGCGCTATCAACGCGATCAAAGAGGGAATTTACAGCGTATTCGCTATTCAGATGGTGCCGTTGAAGAAAGGGGAGTAGACGCTAGTGGAAACTTGTATCAGCGCTTGAATTGTAAGGATAGAATGTACAGTAAAAATCGCTTGATCGAAACGGATAAAGCTCGGTACACCTACGATAAAGAAGGTTTTTTAATTGAAAAAGAAGAGAAAGAAAGCGGGAAGAAATGGAGGTATAGCTGGAATAGTGTAGGGATGCTCACTCAAGTGTTGAGGCCTGATGGTTATTCGGTTGATTTTCAATATGATGCTTTGGGTAGGCGGGTGAGTAAAAAGTACAAACACACGATCACTCATTACCTTTGGCAAGGTGATGTTGTCCTACATGAGTACAAGCGCTTTGACGCAAGAGAAACAACAGCTGAAGATATGATCACTTGGGTGTTTGAACAGGGAAGTTACAGCCCTATGGCCAAGATTAAAGGGGATAAAAAGTACAGCTTGGTAGTTGATCACTTAGGTACACCTATTCGTGCTTATACCGCTAATGGAGATAAAGTTTGGGAACGCGAGCTAGACAGCTGTGGAAATGCGCGTATTGCAGTTGGTGAAGAGGGATTTTGTAATTACCTTTATCAAGGACAGACCTATGACAAGGAGATAGGTTTAGCCTATAATCGCTTTCGTTATTACGATCCGGAAACGGGAAATTATATTTCCCAAGATCCCATCGGTCTCGCAGGTAATAATCCTACCTTGTATGGGTATGTGGCCGATCCTACGGGATGGCTGGATGTGTTTGGGTTGGATCTAACGGATCAGATGACTTTTAAAGAAGCCTTTAGAAGAGCTAAACAGCAATTGAGGATCCCAAAAGCAGTTAATAATCCAAAACCGGTATATGTTTATGATAGTCAATATGAAAATAGAACAGTATGGGCTTTCACAGGAGATCATTCTGGGAAATTTATTATTATGCATGGTGAGGATAAATTTGGTAGAGGACCTCACTTACATACGGCGGATGATAAAAAAGGTTCTCCACTATCACCTGGAAAATATAATCAACACGATGGACATATACCTGAGAATATTAAGGGAATTAGTAATATCAAAAAGCACAGTTATTGATTAAGATGAATGCAAGCTTTGAGGAAAAAAAGATCAGTTTGTATAAGCAACAGCTTACGGCGATCTATGCAGATAGTGGAATTATACAGGTTTTTCACGGAGAAGAACTCGAGGTGTATTGGAAATACAACCAGCGTAAAAGTCTAGCGTCATCTGTTGAACGCAAAGCTTATAGTTACTACGATTCGGCTAAGCATGTATATTTGGATAAGGGAGAGCCCTATGCAAAGGCAAAGGCGTATTTCTTAGCTAATAGATCCATTTTTAGCAAAGGAGAAGTCGTGATCTTTTTCCTGCTATTTAAGGGAGAGTACTTTGGGTTGAAGCTGTTGTTTGACAAGGAGGAGATAGCGAAAATGACAACTAATCACCAAGTTGATCTACTGTTGATTAACGAGGATTTGACGAAGTTACTTGGATTAGATATACTCGAGTATACGATTGAAGTGATTGTGGGTACGAAAGAAGATGAAGAAGATACTGCTAAATCGAACTAGCACTTACAGGATGAATATACTCGATATCGCAACCCATAATAGCTTCATAAAGAAGTTATATCCTACCGGTTTATCTTGTTTCTCTGTGAGGTCATTAGCCTTGTCACAAGACAGAGTAACACTGGTGTTACACGAAGAAACAGCTCCAGCAATCCAAGTGGAAAAATGGGGTGTTTGGGGGAAGGATTACAGTATTATCACCTTTGAATTCATAGGTTTACCCCTTCACAAAGCAACCATTGACAATTGGCAAAACAACAGAGAAGATGTAGAATTTATATCGACAATTCTCGTGCAGGATGATTTGTTGCATATCCAATTCAAAGGAGTAGATTGGGAAGTAGAAGTTGTCCTATCGTCTTTGGTTTTTCAACGAAATTCAACGTATTTAAAAGGTTGAGGTGTTGCGTTTTCCAATCAATTGGAAATAGAGAATGAAATATTTTTAGTTTGATTTTAATGATAGCACAATGAATCCTGCCATTCAACAGAAAAAAATGAAGCTGTATAAAAAGCAGCTTTTGGAAGCATACGCTCCTTTTGGAGTAGTTGAGGTATGTCATGGAGAAGAATTGGCTATGTATTGGGAATTCAATCGAGAGAAAAGTCTTTCTTCGTTTATTCACCGAAAAGAATTTAGCTTTTACCATCCAATAAGGCATGCCTATTTGGATAAGAAAGAACCTTATGCAAAAGCATGGGATTACTTCAGCGGGCATAGTAACATTTTCTGTGAAGGCGAAAGGCTTATTTGTTTTATTCAGTTTAAAGAGGAATACTTTGGTTTAAAGTTGAGGTTTGCCAATCAGGTCTTTCAAATCATTTGTGAATTGAATCAAAGTGAATTGCTTTTAATCAACGAAGAGCTCAGTAAGCTACTTGGGTTAGATCGTTTAGAATATGTAATTGAAGTGGTTGTGTTTGATGAAAAGAATGAAAAAATATAAAAAAGCGTTACAGCAAATCGAGAAAGAGTAGATTTACTTCTACAGAGCAATGGGTGATGTACGTTGAAGCGATATTGTTTCATGATTTAGTTATGGCTTAACAAATTTTGGCGACGACTATACAAAAGTACGATTAAAGATTATTTTAAGGCACATCCCAGAGATTAAGATGAGATTAGCGAAACAACAAAAAAAGAGTCTAAAATAGCCTTTAAAATCGTTTTTGACGAAATTGAAGCAGTGTTTAGATAAATCGATTGGCAAAGAGTATAAAAAAGCCTCAAAAAGTATATCTTTTATATCTTTTTGAGGCTTTTTTTATCGTTGTTGATTAAGATTCACAACTGCTGCAGTTTACCAAGTTGGTTACCATTTCTTTCGAAACGCTTTGACTTCTTTGGTAGTATAGCGTTTTAACTCCTAATTCCCATGCTTCAATCATCAAGCGGTTTACGTCTTTAATAGGCAATGTAGAAGGAATATTCAAGTTCAAACTTTGTGCTTGATCCACGTATTTTTGTCTGATCGCTGCTTGTTGAATAATCTCCAATTGGCTGATCTCTTTAAATGTCTTGAATACTGCTTTTTCTTCTTCTGTTAAGCCTTCTAGTTGTTGAACACTTCCTCCAGAAAGCATGATGTTTCTCCAAGTTTCTTCATTGTCCATCCCTTTTGCCTCTAATAAAGCAGTTAGGTACTTGTTTTTACGCATGAAGTTTCCTTTTGATAACCCAGCTTTGTAGTAGTTACTACTGAAAGGTTCAATTCCAGGAGAAGTTTGTCCTAAAATAGCAGAAGATGACGTTGTAGGCGCAATCGCCATTGTTGTTGTATTTCTTCTACCATAGCCTTTTAAGATTTCTGGTTCGCCATAGATACGAGCTAATTCTTGAGACGCTTTATCCGCTTTAGCACTGATATCCTCAAAAATTTTATTCGTCAACATTTTAGCCTCTAATCCTTCAAAAGGAATCATGTTCTTTTGTAAGTACGAATGCCAACCTAAAACACCTAAACCTAAAGCTCTGTGTCTCTTCGCAAATCGATTTGCAGAAGCTAAGTAGTAGTTTCCTTCTGTTTTTTCGATGAATTCTTGTAATACTGCATCCAAGAAGAAGATCGCTAATTTTACTGCTTCTGTATCTTTCCACTCGTCGTATAACTCCAAGTTCATGGAAGATAAACAACAGATGAAAGACTCATCATCAGAAGAAGGTAACATAATCTCAGAGCAAAGATTACTTGCGTTAATACGCATATTTAAATCTTTGTATACCTGAGGTTTATTGCTATTTACGTTGTCTGAGAAGAATAAATATGGCATTCCCTTTTGCTGTCTGCTTTCTAGAACTTTGGCCCATAATTGTCTCTTTTCTTTATCTCCGTCTATCATTTCTTTCATCCAATAATCAGGAATACTTACACCATAGAATAAGTTTTGAATTGGATTTCCGATATTTTTAATGTTTAAAAACTCATCACAGTCTGGGTGATCAATATCTAAATAAGCCGCAAAAGCACCGCGTCTTACACCCCCTTGAGAAATTGTATCCATTGCCGTGTCAAAAAGCTTCATAAAGCTAACGGCTCCACTACTTTTACCATTATCTGTAACCGCACTTCCTCTTTCGCGTAAGCCTCCGAAATAACCCGATGTACCCCCACCAATTTTGGTTTGCATGATAACTTCTCCTAGTTTGTGTGTAATTCCCTCAATACTATCTGGAATATTGACATTGAAGCAAGAAATAGGCAATCCGCGTTCTGTTCCCATATTGGCCCATATTGGTGAACTTAAACTCATCCAACCGCGTTCGATCATCTCTTGAAAAGATTCTTTTAACTCGGGTTTGAATAAGCGTTTTGCCGCTGCCGTTGTAATACGGTCAATGGCTCCTTCAACTGTTTCTCCTTTCAACAAATAGCCTCTGTTTAGGATTTGCTCACTCTCTGAGTTCTTCCACCATAGCTTTTCTTGTAGGTTGTCGTTTTCTTTTACTTCTAATGGTAATGCGAAATTGTTCATAGTGTTTTTTGTGCAATTAAAGGGGTTATTAGAATAAATCTTCAGCAGTTATACTCTTGTCGTGCTTCGTATAATCTACAGGTCGTTTGGCGAAGAAATCATCTAAACTATTAGCAAATACTTCTTCTTCAAACCACGCCATCGGTTTATATTGCTCTTGGGTGATATTGTATACTTTTTTCAAGCCAATTTTCAACATACTCTCATCTACTCTAAATTTCATAAAGTTCAATAAGTCTTGTTTATTCACTGTTTCAATAGCACCTGATTCAAAAATCCAATCTAAAATTTTAGCTTCAATGTCGATTGAAGTTTTTACTACATCATTCACGTGATTGATTAACTCTTCATCGAAGAAATCAGGATATTCTTCGCGGATGATATTGATAATATAGATTCCTGCATTAGCGTGAATTTGCTCATCAACAGATGTCCATGCAATGATGTTGCTTACGTTTTTCATCAATCCTTTGAATCTTGTGAAAGAAAGGATGATGGCAAATTGACTGAACAAAGATACGTTTTCAATAAGTAAAGCAAATAAAATTAGCGATACAACGTATTTTTTTCTGTCCGTGCTGTTATTTGAATTCTCTAATACAGAAGAAAGATATTCTACACGCTCTTTAATTACGGGAATAGTTAGTAAAGCTTCAAATTCGTCGTTATATCCTAAAACATCTAATAAACGAGAATAGGCTTCAGAATGTCTAAATTCACATTCAGCAAAAGTTGCCCCTAAACCATTAAATTCCGGTTTTGGAAAATGCCCATAGAGATTTCCCCAAAACGTTTTCACTGCTACTTCAATTTGAGCAATTGCCAATAAACTGTGTTTGATTGCCAGTTGTTCATCTTTACTCAAGTGAGAATGGAAATCTTGTGTATCGGCTGTGAAATCCACTTCACTATGTACCCAAAAAGACTTGTTAATAGCTTCTGTGAATTGATAAATACCTGGGTATTCAAATGGTTTATAGTTCACTCTTTTATCAAAAATAGACATAGCAATATATTTTTAAATTAATAACAGACGTAGGTTTTACAAAGGCAATACTCACGAGGTTTTTTAAGAAAATTAAACCGGTGTTTTTGCCTAAGTCACTTGCTTTTACATGGTTATAATTACAGGTAAATGCAAAAGTGAATAGCGCTAAGTTACTATTTAGATGCTATGATGTCAACTTTATTTCAGATTAAGTTATCAAATATTGTTAATAACTTTTGTAGGCCTTAATAATACTAGATTTGACGTTGATTGAGGAAGAAAAGTAGGGTCTTATTTTGCAGATTTCGTATAAAATTCAAGTTATTTTTACTACCTAAAAATCGCAAAATAGAGAAAAAAAAAGCAAAGCATGTCATGCTTTTTTGATCATGACATGCTTGTGAAAAAATATAAATTCGATTTAGCTTAGTTGAGCAACAATAGTTCTCCAAGCTTCTAATTCAGGAATTCCCGGTTTTCTTTTTCCAAAGAATTGAACGATGATTTCTCCCATTTCGTTGAAAACTTCTACAGCCGTAACGATACCGTCTTCTGTGGGTTTTCTTACAATCCAAGTTTGTGCAACTTTATCCATGTCTAAGTGCATATTGAAATCAGGGTCTAAAACGTTGTACCAATTTTGGTGCCACATGGTTTTGTTGATTTCGCCTGTGTGGATTTGAATATTACCGCGATTACCTACAAAGACCATGATGGGCGTTTTTTCTGCTGAGGCTTGCTCTAAAAGCGTAATAATTGCTTCTTTTGAAATTTGTTTCGCGTAGAAGTCGCTAGGAGCTAAGCGCAAGGCTTGCGTTCTTGTGACATTGTATTTCTTGAGTAAGCTAAAGAAGTTATGCGTGTCTTTTAGACTTTCCCATTCTTGTTGGAATCCTTCAACATCTACCTCTTCATCTAGGCGTTCATCTAAATCCTGAAGATAAGGTTCTGTTTTGTCTGTGAAGTCTTGCACTGCAGCTTTGTATTTTTCAACTAAAGTGTCAAAAGCATCGGCATTACTAATTGAAGTAAGGTAGATTTTGTGAATAGCCTCACCATCTTTCCCGAAGAATTGTAGGCTTTTACGCACAATGTTTCCCGTTTCTTCCACCACGGCAAAAACGTATTTCCAATGCGATAAGAAGATGCGTAAATCGATATCTGGATTTACGAATAGACCAGCATGAGGATTAGAAAAGTCAGGATTGCTGTAAATACCTTTTCTTTCGTGCACGCATTCATCGTTGCGCGTTAAGGCCATAACCTTGCCTAAGGATTCGATCTCGCTTAAAATGGCTACCATTTCAGGTCTGAGCAAGGTTGCTGTTTCCCCTAATGTAGTAGCTAACAATTCCATTTCGCTTGCATTTAATTCAGCAGCTGCATTTCGGATACGCAAACGCGGATTATCTTCTTTTAGTTTTGCCCAACGTTCTTTTAAAGCTAATATTTCAGTATTCATTTTTTACTATTTTTATACTCCAAAGATGATTAATGGAGCGTTATTAACTGGGTTTTTTGTTACGATGCACGGAAATTTATACACTTGAGTAATAATTTCTTGTGTCAATACTTTCTCAGGTGCGTCATAGCATACCTTTTCTCCTTTGTTTAGTAGAAGGATGCGATCGGCATATTGTGCGGCTATGTTGAGATCGTGGATAACAACGATCGCTGTATTGCCTTGTTTGGTAAAATCTTTAATAAGATCGAGGATTTTATGCTGATGGAGAACATCTAAATTATTGAGTGGTTCATCTAAAAACAACAATTTGTTCTCTACAGAATTGTTGAGTTGAGAAAGCACGCGCGCTAAATGCACACGCTGTTTCTCTCCACCTGAAAGGTGGTTGTATTCGCGGTGCTGTAGCGGACATACATCAATGCATTCCATGCTGTGTTGAATTGCTTTTTTGTCTTCTTCCGACGGGGTGTGTTCAAAATAGGGATAACGTCCCATCATGACAACATCCTCAACTTGTAGCGGAATATCTGTATTGAATGATTGAGAGAATTTAGCTTTGTGTTTAGGAAGCGTTTTTTTACACCATTTGGGGTACTCACACTCTTTGAGTAAAATGCGATTACCTGGTTGATGTAATTCATCAGCAAGTAAGCTTAAAAAAGTTGATTTACCTGCTCCGTTGGGTCCTAAAACAGCAATAAATTCTCCATTATTACAACTAAAATCAATGTTGTTAATAAGGAAGGTATCTTTTGCTTTAAAACTAACTTTTAGTGCTTCAATCATTTTACAGTGATTTTTTGAATTTAATTAAAATGGCAATAAAAACAGGTGCTCCCATAATCGCCGTTAAAATTCCAATAGGAACTTCTGTTGGGGGAACAAGCGTTCGGCTAACTCCATCTGCTAAAAGTAATAAAATACCTCCAGCGAGAATAGATAGTGGTAGGATAAAATAGTAGTTCGACTTAAAAATTAAGCGTAAAATGTACGGAACTACTAAACCAACAAAACCAATGGTTCCCGTGAAGGCGACAATGGTTCCTACCATAAGTGCAGTAAACAATATGATTCTCTTTTTAATGCGCTCTACCGTTATTCCTAAATGATTGGCGTCTCTTTCTCCTAACATCATTGCATTTAGAGCTTTGCCTAAACGAAGTAGATAAATGAGCGATAAACCGATAACAACGGTTAAAATTGCAATTTTTGTCCAAGTAGCACCAGCTAAACTACCCAATGTCCAGAACGTTAAGTTTCTCAGCTCTTCATCATTAGAGATAAAAGTCAATAAACCTGTAACGGAACCCGACAAGGCCGTAATGGCTACACCGGATAGCAATAAAACACTGATATTCGTTTTTCCGTTTACGGTGGCCATTTTGTAAACAAAACTCATCGTCAGAATAGCGCCAAAAAAACTCATTATACTCAAAAGCGAATAATGGAGGAATTCAGGGATAAAAGGCTTGATAAAAGCTCCTAGAACGATGGTTATAGAGGCGAACAGGACGGATCCAGAGGTAATCCCGATTAAATCGGGCGAAGCCAAAGGATTCTTGAACATTCCCTGTAAAGCGGTACCAGATAGCGCTAAACCACCACCTGCTAAAATAGCCATCACAATACGAGGTAAACGCACATGAGTAATCACATAATGATCACTCGGATTTACTAACTCAGGATGGAATAGTATGTTAACAAGGGTCTTCAAACTGCTATCCTCAAAATTGTATACTCCTAGAAAAATAGACACAAAGGCCAAGCATAACAATACAAGGCCTAGGATGACTACATAAAAAGAGAGTCTTTGCTGCATGTTGTCTTTATTCTGATAACTGTTGATTTAATTGCGTAATAGCTGTTCCAATTCGAGGAGTAAAACCTGTTAGTAACAAACCATCCATCGCGATTATTTTCTTGTTTTTTCCTGCATTTGTACGGTCAAGCCCTTCGATTTTCAATACGCCATCTACACCACCCATGCTTTGTAAACCTGTATCAAACAGCAAGATGTAATCTGGATTGCTGTTTAGTAAAGCTTCTGGTGTAAGTGGTTTGAAATCGTCGAATCCCGTTACAGCATTTTGTCCACCTGCTAATTCAATGATGTTTTGCATTGGCGTGTTGTTTCCTGCAACAAATAAGTTAGCAGCACCTCTAGCATAGATAAAAAGAACTTTAGGCTTGTTCTCAAATGTTTTTAATTGCGCTTGATCTTGGTCAATTTTAGTGAGTAAAGCCTCGTAATCTGTTAGATTTAACGAAGAAGCAACATCTTGAATTAACTTTTTAGTTCCTGCTACAGAATACGCTTGATCAATAACCACAGTTTTGATCTTTGCATCTTCTAGTTGCTTTTTCAAATTGTCGTTTAAATCTTTTTTAGCAATGTAAACAAGCGTCGGTTTTAACGCCATTAAAGCTTCAATATTAATCTTATTTACGTGCTCTAATTGTGCTGCTGTAGTATTCAAATCTGTAGGATATGTACTTGTAATATCGATTCCTACAATATTTTTGCGTTGACCTAAATCAACCAATGTTTCTGTAATAGCTCCATTTAAGGAAACAATACGCTCGTTCGAAGTAGCTACTTCTGTGTTCGTTGTCTCAACAGTTTGTTCTTCTTTACTGTTTTTACACGCAACAATTGACAAGGCGAGTAAGACTAAAATTGCCGTTCTTTTCATACCGGATGCTTATTTTAATTAAATCTGAATAGAGGCAAAAATAGGACTTTTTACACTCATACAAAATATATTAAGATTAATTTTAAATAATAGACTGAAGATGGGAGTAAAATTGCTTCAATGAGACAAAAATCGCAAGTTAACAGATTAGAATTAGGGCCTTTTAAGGTAAGGGTACAAACGACAAAGGAGCGTTTGGTTTAGCAGTTATTTATTCTCTTTTTGAGGGGTATTCAATCTTAAATTTGAATTATCTTTGCGCTTTAAAAAAATAAAAATGAAAAAAATTGTTTTTACAGCAGTAGTTGCTTGTTTGGGAATGACCACTACTCATGCTCAATTGGGAAAATTGAGTGGAAAGAAAATCGAAGCTTTAACTACAGTAGCTTCTGCATTTACGGTATCAGATGCTGAGATTAAGCAATCGGCAAAAGATGCGGTTCAATGGATGGATGAGAATAATCAAGTATGTGCATTGGATTCGAAACAGCAGGATATGCGTGAATACGCAGAGCGTCTAGAGCGTATTTTTAGTCCATATAAAAATTACGATGGATTGGATCTCAATTACAAAGTGTACTATGTAACTGACATCAACGCATTTGCTTGTGCAGATGGTAGTATTCGCGTATTTTCTTCTTTAATGGATATCATGACGGATGACGAATTATTAGCGATAATCGGTCACGAAATTGGACACGTGAAATTAGAGCACACCTTAAACGCGTATAAGCAAATTTTGATTGCAGAAGGTGCTGTGAAGTATGTGGGATCAACACAAGGAACAGCGGCAGACCTTATGAATTCCAACTTAGGTGGAATGGCAGAGAAATTCATGGGCGCTTCTTTCTCCCGCAAACAAGAGACGGATTCAGATGATTATTCGTATAAATTCTTAGTGTCAAATGGCAAAGATCCTAAAGCACTTGCTGATGGATTTCAAAAGTTTGCCGATATGGAAAAAGAATATGGAGCAGATAAATCACTAGGTGCTAAAATGTCGTCAAGTCACCCAGATAGTGAAAAACGCGTGAAACGCGTTTTAGATAAAATAAAAAAAGGAGATAAAAAGTAATCTTCTTTCAAGAATAAAAAAGGGCGGTTTTACTTGTAAGACCGCCCTTTTTTTGTGGACTTAGTAACGAAGTAAGTTTTTCGTTTAATAGGAGGTAAAAGCAAAAAGAAAGTTAAATACAAAATCTTTAGGTGTTGGAAGGGAGGTATTTAGTCGTAGAGTTTTTAAATTTGATCTTTTAGAAGTAAAAGGTATAAGGTGTTTTGGCAATTTATACAGCTATTTTTTAAAAAATAGCGCATTGTATTGCGAATAGATTGTTTTCTGCAAACCAATGGGATTCACTATCTTTGTCTATAATTTTGATTTAAAAAGACAGATTATGTTAGATATAAAAGCAGTTAGAGAAGATTTTCCGATCCTGAAACAACAGGTGAACGGAAAACCCTTAGTATATTTTGATAATGCTGCTACAGCTCAAAAGCCCAAAGTGGTTGAAGAAGCAATCAAAACATATTACGAAACAATCAATGCAAATATCCATCGCGGTGTGCATACATTAAGTCAATTAGCGACGGATGCATATGAAGAATCGAGAAAAAAAATACAACACCACCTCAATGCTAAAGAGGATCGTGAAATCATTTTCACTCCTGGAACTACGTTTGGAATTAATCTCGTAGCTAGTGGTTTTGGCGCCTTATTACAGCCTGGCGATGAAGTGTTGATTTCTGCTTTGGAGCATCACTCGAATATCGTGCCTTGGCAGTTTGCTTGTGAACGTTCAGGAGCTACCCTTAAAGTGATTCCTATGAATAAACAGGGGGAATTAATTATGGAAGAGTTTGAAGCCTTGTTATCGGAAAATACCAAGGTACTGGCTGTGTCACACATCTCCAATGCCCTAGGGACAATTAATCCAATTAAAGAGATGATTGCTAAAGCACACGCTGTTGGTGCGGCGGTCTTAATTGACGGGGCCCAAGCAACGCCACATATCAAACCTGATGTACAAGATTTAGATTGTGATTTTTACGTATTCTCTGGACATAAAGTATGTGGACCTACAGGTTCGGGTGTTTTATATGGTAAAGAAGCGTGGTTAAATAAATTACCTCCATATCAAGGTGGAGGAGAAATGATTAAAACCGTAACCTTTGAAAAGACAACCTATGCGTGTTTGCCTCATAAATTTGAAGCAGGTACACCTAATATTGCAGGTGGAATTGTCTTAGGCTATGCCCTGGATTACCTTAATGGCTTAGGCTTTGCTAATATTGAAGCTTATGAACACGAGCTTTTAACTTATGGAACTAAACGTCTATTAGAGATTGACGGATTGCGCATCGTGGGAACGGCTCAGCAAAAAACGTCTGTTATTTCTTTTATTATAGATGGGTTACACCCTTATGATGTGGGAGTAATCGTTGATAAGCTTGGTGTAGCTGTGCGAACAGGACATCACTGCACACAACCCATTATGGATTTCTTCGGAATACCAGGTACCATTCGAGCTTCTTTTAGCTTTTACAACACAAAAGAAGAAATCGATATTTTAGTGGAAGCAGTTAAAAAAGCACAACAAATGCTTTTGTAATACACTAGTAATTAGATAAATATGACTATAAGAGAAACACAAGAAGAGATTGTCGATGAGTTCTCTATGTTTGAGGATTGGATGCAACGCTACGAGTACATCATCGAACTGGGAAAATCATTGCCCCTTATTGACGCACAGTATCAAGTAGAGGAAAACTTAATTAAGGGATGCCAATCTCAAGTGTGGTTACACGCCGATTATGTCGATGGTAATGTTGCCTTTACAGCAAATAGCGATGCCATTTTAACCAAGGGAATTATCGCCATTTTAATCCGTGTTTTTTCCAATCAAAAACCAGCGGACATTCTAGAAGCTGATTTATCCTTTATTGATGAAATAGGGTTGAAAGAACATTTATCGCCCACACGTGCGAATGGATTAGTGTCTATGATCAAGCAAATTCGCATGTATGCGTTGGCCTTTCAAGCCAAGTAGTTTTTAATTAAAAGAAAGAGTTTTAGTATGAAAGAAATAGACGTACAACAATTAGGGGAAAATATTGTTAAAACTTTGAAAACAATTTATGACCCAGAAATTCCAGTCGATATTTATGAATTGGGATTGATTTACGATGTATTTGTCAACGAAACAAATGATGTTAAAATCTTAATGACGTTGACTTCACCGAATTGTCCAGTGGCGGAAACGTTGCCGATGGAAGTGGAAGAAAAAGTAAAGTCAATAGACAACGTGAACAATGTGGAAGTTGAATTAACTTTTGAACCCGCTTGGTCTAAGGATTTAATGAGTGAAGAAGCACAATTAGAGCTAGGATTATTGTAATATGGAAGGGGAAATTGTAAATAAAGTTGCCAATAGTGCATTGAGAGTCTTCGATTTAGAGGATATGTATCCAACAAATCCTAGAATGGAAATTGACATTACGCAATGGCTATATGAAGGCTTCGTGCTAAGAGAAAAAGAGTTTAGGGCTGCTTTGAAAGAGGTAGACTGGAGCCGCTATGAAGATGCGTATGTAGGTCTTTTTTGTTCGAGTGAAGCTATTCTTCCTGGATGGGCTTATATGTTGCTTACAAGCTATTTACAACCTGTTGCAAAACGCGTGTTTTTAGGTGATCGACACCACTTGGAGAAATCGATCTATCAAGAATTGTTATTTGCGCATGATTTTAAGCAATATCAAGACTTACCCGTAATTATTAAAGGCTGCTCAAAGAAGGAAATTCCAGAGGAAGCCTATGTCTTAGCAACTCAGTTAATGATGAATACGGCTCGGTCTGTGATGTTTGGGGAAGCCTGTTCAGCAGTTCCTGTATATAAACGTTTAACAAAAAAATAGATTTTTTTTGTCTTTCCCGGCATTTATTGTTATTTTCGTGTTAAAATAACAGTATTATGAGAAAATTTTTGCTTAGCATTGCTGCTGTGTTTATGGTGTATTCTGCACAAGCTCAGGAAGCTGAAGGTACAGAAGTTCAAAAAAACTGGACTTCAAAAGGGAATTTTGCACTTATTGCAAATCAATCTAGTTTTTCAAATTGGCAAGCAGGGGGGGATAATAACCTTGCTGGAAATGTGAATTTAAACTATGATATCAATTACAAGAAAGACGACTGGACTTGGGACAACAAGTTTCAAGTTAGTTATGGTTTAACAAAGTTAAAAGGAGAGAAAGAAAAGAAAACGGATGACCGTTTAGAAATCACTTCTTTACTTGGTAAGCAAATGACAAACAAGTGGTACTACTCTTTGTTCATGAACTTTAAAACGCAGATGGATTCTGGATGGGATAAAGACGGGAACAAGAATACACACTTTATGTCACCTGCTTATTTGCAAATTGGACCTGGTTTGTTGTGGAAACACGATGATAACTTAAAAGTAAACATCGCACCTGCAACTTCTCGTTTTATCATGGTTCATAAGCATTTTACTGAATTTGGTGATGCTTTTGGGGTTGAACAAGGTAAAACAATGGAATACCAACTGGGGATGGCTGTTAATGGTTACTACAAATTTAACCCAATGGAAAATGTTTCTGTTGAGAATATCTTAAACTTGTACGCTAACTATTTAGACAAACCACAGAACGTAGTATTGGATTATCAGTTGAACGTAGTGTTGAAAGTAAATAAGTATTTATCTACTAACTTAACGTTCCAAGCGTTGTATGACGACAAAGCATTTTCAGGATTCCAAATTCGAGAAATGGTTGGTTTAGGAGTAAATTATACGTTCTAATCAACGAATATCATAAAAAAAAGATCGAGCCTATCGCTCGATCTTTTTTTATTATAGAAAATGAAGTCCGTCTTGTTCAGCTTGTTTTTTCGCTTGATCTGGCCATAAACTAGCTTGTACTTCGCCAATGTGCCTTTTCCTCAATAAAAACATACACAAACGCGACTGACCAATCCCTCCTCCAATGCTTAAAGGAACTTGTTCGTTGAGCACCAGTTGATGGTAGAGTAAGTTTGTGCGATTCGTTGTTTGTGTTAACTTCAACTGATGTTGTAAGGTTGTTTTGTCCACGCGAATTCCCATAGAACTCAGTTCTATCGCTTGCTCCAAAACAGGATGCCAAACGAGTAAATCACCGTTTAACCCTTTATATCCATCTTCTGTAGATGTACTCCAATCGTCATAGTCTGAGGCGCGATTATCATGAGGTAATCCATCAGACAGTGGATGACCAACACCAATCAAAAAAACAGCCTTATGCTCTTTGGTAATGGCGTGTTCCCTCTCTTTGGGAGTAAGTGTTGGATAAAGCTGTAACAATTGCTCAGCGTGTATAAATGAAATAGTAGGAGGCAGTATAGGCGCGATATGTAGCTCTTGCCAGAGGTGAGCTTCTGTTTCCTTTATCGAAAGGTAAATGTTGCGCACAATCGCCTTTAAATAGCTCAAGCAACGGTTGTGTGAGCCTATTCTCAGTTCCCAGTCCCATTGATCCACATAGATGGAGTGAATAGGACTGTAATCTTCATCTGCTCGTATAGCACGCATATCTGTTAGAATGCCCTCATACAAGGGTAGTTCAAGCTCTTGTAGGCGAATTCTCTTCCACTTGGCTAAGGAATGTACAATTACAGCGTTATTCGATAAAAATTTCACAGGAAATGAAACTGCTTTTTCTACACCATTTAGGTCGTCATTGATTCCAGTGCCTTCATTGACAAGCATTGGAGAAGAGATCGGATACAAGTTTAAGTTTGCACTCAACTTGGAAGCAAAGGTTTGTTTAAGTACGGCAATTGATTTTTCAGTCTGTAAAATTTCTTTTTTAGGCATAATTGTACTGGGTTTTAAAGTGTATAAATAAAAAAAGGCCCCTCAAATGAGGAGCCTTGAAACGTTGAATAAATACTATAATAATTAGCTTATCCTTGGTCCATAGAAATTCCCCTTCGAAGTGCAGATGCAATTCAAATTAGAAGAGAAATTATTATTTACTAGGTGTGTGATAAGCATAGCGAATTGGCGTTTGTTTAACGGAAGAATAAAAGTACTACATTTTATCTTTGCTGCGTTCTAAAATAAAAGTTAAATTTTATCGTCTTCATTTTCAATTAAATGGTCGAAATCGGGATACAAGAAATTGTTATACGGAAATCTCGTAATGTGAATTTGTCGAACCGCTTCGTACACTGTTTTTCTGAATTCTTCAAAATTCTCTTTGTTTGTTGCGGAGATGAAAATAGCATTTTCAGGACCTACTTTGCCCATCCATGTTTTTTTCCACTCTTCTATCGTATAATGACGCGACGTGCGTTCTGTCAT
Organism: Myroides sp. C6-3; assembly: GCF_050522425.1. Taxonomy (NCBI): domain Bacteria; kingdom Pseudomonadati; phylum Bacteroidota; class Flavobacteriia; order Flavobacteriales; family Flavobacteriaceae; genus Myroides; species Myroides sp. C6-3. The sequence goes on from NZ_JBMVQP010000018.1 coordinate 62,264, forward strand.
TAAGTCGTCTTCAGCAATTACTTCTGGATGATAGGCGTCAATTTTGTTAAATACCATAATGGTCGGTTTGTCATCACTTTTAATGTCTTTGAGAATTTCATTCACTGAAGCAATGTGATCCTCAAAATCGTGATGCGAAATATCTACAACGTGTAAGAGTAAATCTGCTTCACGTACTTCATCTAAGGTGCTTTTGAACGACTCTACTAATTGCGTAGGTAGTTTGCGGATAAAACCAACAGTATCCGAAAGGAGAAACGGCAGATTGCCAATGACAATTTTTCGAACAGTCGTGTCTAAGGTGGCAAACAACTTATTTTCAACAAAGACTTCGCTTTTTCCAATGGCGTTCATTAAGGTTGATTTACCGACGTTGGTATAGCCCACAAGAGCCACGCGAACCATCGCCCCACGGTTGCTGCGTTGAGAAGCCATTTGCTTGTCAATTACTTTTAATTTTTCGCGTAACAAGGTGATGCGATCGCGAACAATTCGTCTATCTGTCTCGATCTCTGTCTCTCCAGGACCACGCATTCCAATCCCTCCACGCTGTCTCTCTAAGTGCGTCCACATTCCCGCTAGACGAGGCAATAGGTATTGAAATTGTGCAAGTTCTACTTGGGTTCTCGCATACGAAGTTTGAGCGCGTTGTGCAAAAATATCCAAGATTAAATTGGTGCGGTCTAAAACTTTACAATCCAAGATTCGAGAGATATTCTTTTGCTGTGCAGGAGACAATTCATCGTCAAATATTACGGTGTGAATGTCGTGTTCAACAATATAATATTTGATTTCTTCCATCTTCCCAGTCCCCAAGAACGTCTTTGGATTAGGTTGATCTAACTTTTGACTAAAGCGCTTGTGCACTTCACCACCCGCTGTAATCGTTAAGAACTCAAGCTCATCCAAGTACTCGTTTAACTTTGCTTCATCTTGATCTCTATTGATGATACCAACAATAACAGATCTTTCAAAATTTATTTCTTCTCTTTCAATCATATATATATTGTCTAGGGGAACAAAATTAGTAAAAAAATATGGCTTAAGGGTTTAGTTGTCTAATTGTTTGTTTTTTTCTCTATTTAGAGAAATAAATGTGTGAATATTGGTAAAAATACGCTATTTTTTGATTAAAAGATAGTTAGTTTTTATTTAGTTTAAAATGCATTAATACACAAAAAGAGGGTTGTTTGCTAGATTAATTCCATAAACAGGAGTTTTTGTTAATTTTAATATAATAAATAGTATATATTTGACCCCTTAAGAACCCAAAACTTATAATGTATGAAAAGAATTACAATGCTATTTGTTTTCTTGTTCAGCGTCTGTTGGATGTATGGACAAGATGTGACGATAGGACAAGGAACTTCAAGAGATCGATATCCCTTTGGGGCTTCGTATGGTTTTGAACGTTCTGCTGCTTTGTATACAGCAGCGGAGATCAATCAGACGGGATTTATCAATAGCTTGGCATGGGAAATTAGCTACTTAGAGGAAGCAAGACCGATTCGAATATTTTTGAAAGAGGTCGAATCAAGTGCGCTTATTTCGGCTAATTGGGATACGTTCATCACTGGAGCGACACTAGTGTATGATGGTATTTTTAACCCAAGCAGTACCGGTTTTGTTAGTCAAGCTATTTTTCCTTCTTTTAATTACACTGGAGGAACAAAGAATCTACTCGTTTTGGTAGAAACGAATTATGGAGGCGGAGGCGGAGGGTCTTCGTATGGAGTAAAAGCCTCTACTGTGGAGAATATGCATTTTTTCGCACGTACGGATTATGCTCCTCCAACGGTTAGTTTAGATGCTGCTTCAGTAAGACCTAACATTAGATTATCGTTTGGTGCAGCGGCTACTTGCCCTCCAGGAAGTGCTGTAATTGAAACCATAGGAGCGACTATGTTTAATTTTACGGTGCCTCATGCAGCTGCAATGCAAAGTCTAGAGTATGAAGTGCGTTCATCAGGTGCTGCAGGTTCTGGAGCAACAGGATTAGCTGCTTCGGCAACGGTTACTGATTTGAGCACGATGCCTATTGTGGCAACGGGCTTAACCGAGGATACTGCTTATTCCTTATATGTACGACCAATTTGTGCGACTGGAACAACTGCTTTTTCAAGTGCTATATCTGTTCGAACAGGGGTAGCTGGTGCAATTGGTTCAGGTACGACAACGAGTGATTACCTTCCAATTTATACCTTTTATGGTTTGAATTATTCTCAGATGATTTACACAGCTGAAGAGGTATCTGCTGCTGTCGGAGATCGTCGTTTGGTTGACAAAATAAGATTGTATTATGCTGCAGGTGGATCAGAACCAGAAACGTACAACAATTGGACTGTCTTTATGGGGAATTCAACTCAAGCTAATTTTGCAAACACTACAGCCTCTTCTTGGGTAGCACATGAAAACTTAGGACAAGTCTTTTCAGGTGAGGTTGATTTAAGTTTACCTGCTGGACGTTGGGTAGAGATTCAATTAGATGAACCTTTTGTATGGGATGGTGTAAGCAATTTGGTCTTAGCCATCTTCGAAGATAGTCCTGATTATAGTTCGGGAACTAAGTTTAGAACCTTTGCTACTACAGAAAATAGAGGAATTTTAAAATATACAGATAGTGCATTAAGTCCTGTTATAGCTACTTCAGGATCAGCATCTAATGTATATAAATACGTGCCTCAATTACAATTATCAACAATAGAAAGTCCGGAGTGTTATATGCCACTTGCGTTAAGTGGAACTAATGTCACGGAGTCTTCTTTTACCTTGGGATGGAATTTTTTAACGGGTTCAATGAATAATGGATCAGAGTATTATTTAACAACAGATCCAACTCCCCCAACAGAGGATACTGTAATTACAGGAGCATTTGCTCAAGATGTTGTAACAGCTGAAATGACAGATTTAGAGGAGAATACCTATTATTATGTATTCATGCGAACAATCTGTACAAGTGGAGATCGTAGTGAATGGTCAATCAGACCATTGAAGGTTAAAACAGGATTAGTTCCTGTTGCATTACCGTATAGTGAAGAATTTGAGAATAATCCTACATTTGGTTTTGAAAATGGAGCAACAAATCTTTGGTTTATCGGTACAGCTGTTCATAATGGAGGAACAAAAAGCTTATATATTAGTAATGATGAAGGGGTGTCAAATAAATATACAGTAGGAACAGCTCAAGTTTCTCATGTTTATAAGGATATTATCATTCCAGATGACGCTACTGAAATTGAAGTGCGTTTTGATTGGAGAGGAATGGGAGAAGGAAGCGATCCGGCGAATGACTATGATAACGTAGGTTCAGGAGCAGGTACCCGAACAGGAACAGATAATTTCAGAGTTTGGATGACTCCTGTTTCTTATTTTCCTCGTATAGGAATCAATACAACTACAGCTAATGGAGTAAAATTAGGTGTGGATTATTATGGAAGCAATACATTTAGAGCGGGATCAGCCGTTGGAAATGTTGCAGCCATACAAGGTCAGAGAAGACGTATTATTATTGAATGGAAAAACAATGATTATAGTGGAACTCAACCACCAGCTGCGATAGATAATTTGAACATCACGGTTAAAACATGTGCTAGTCCAACCCAATTTAAAGTTGATAGTACTACACAGACAACAGCTCAAGTAAGTTGGGCAACAGTTTCAGGAGCTACAAGTTATGATATTTACGTATCAGAACAACCAGCTATCCCAACAAATACAACAGTGCCTACACATACTACAACTACGAATCCATTTACAATTCCCAATTTGAGATCAAATACAGAATATTATTTTTGGATTCGTTCGGTTTGTTCTACTACAAGTAAGAGTTATTGGGTTGGTCCGATCAAAGTATTAACACCACAGGTACCTGGAGAAGTTCCATATATCGATGGTTTTGAAGAAAGTCCTAATGAATGGACTGTGAATAGAGCTTCCAATTCTTGGGTTGTTAGTGCAGCTGTGAATAATGGAGGGTTGATGTCTATGATTGTATCACAAGATGGAGGTGGAACACACACGTATAATACAGGAGCCTATTCGGTTGCTCATGCTTATCGCGATATCCTAGTTCCAGATGATGCTGAGGAGTTACTCCTAACGTTTGATTGGAAAAATATGGGAGAGATTAAAAGAGGTAAAGGGATTGACTTTTTCCGAATTGTAAAAGTTCCAGTAACGACTTTCCCAACTCGAGGATCAGCACTAACGTTGAACAATGAGAATGTTTTAGTAGGAATGCCGTTTTATGGTGATTCAGATCGCTTCCAAAGAGAAGGAGCTACGATTGACGTTAGCGCTAATCAAGGTCAAGTTATCCGAATTGTATTGGAGTGGAAGAACGATTACCAAAAAGGAGAGCAACCACCAGCAGCAATAGACAATATTAATATTGACTATTCAACTTGTCCAGCGGTGACGGATGCTAAGGCAGAACTAATCCGCAATACAGATAACTTTTTGTTATCATGGACACCTAAGGGATCTGAAACTCGTTGGCAGGTGATTACACAACTGCAGGGAACAGGTCGTCCGGATTATTTAGCAACTACAGGTGAAATTGTGGAAGGAACGCCAGAATATATTATTGAGAACGTTCCTCAAGGTGAGTATTTTGAATATTATGTTCGCCCAATTTGTGGAGAAGGAGATGATGAAAGTTTAGCCGTTTGGTATGGACCGATTCAATATTCAAACTTCTTGCCTCCAATGTGTGCAAATATCGATGAAGGCCAAGTAGAGTGGCCGAAAAATGAAAAATTTGACTATTTGATTTGCCAAGATGGTCCTGTAAACCAGACTTTAGTGGCCGATTATTTCGATATTAAAAAGACGGATACGTATACTGTAGAATCAATTCCTTATGACCCTCCTTTCCCTTTCTTTGGTGGAGATGCCATTGACCTAACACAAGATGACGAATGGTCTGATGTTATTGACCTTGGCTTTAATTTCTGTTTCTATGGAATAAACTATGATAAAATATTGATTTCAACGAATGGTGCCATTACATTTAGTATTGAGGGAGAAGTTGAAGGAGGAAGAATTGAACCTGGATCATATAGTGCATACAGTGTAAGTGATACAATACCTTTTCCATCTACGTATGATAATGCCCCATTTATGGCGGCTATTCACGGAATCATGCAAGATGCGGATCCATCTAATTCACCTGAAGATTATTCCGTTAACTACCAAATTTTAGGAGCAGCCCCATGTCGTGCTTTAGTGTTTAATATGTACCACATGGGAATGTTTAGCTGTGGATTCGATGAAGACGATATTGAAGGCTCAACAACGACAACTCAAATTGTTTTGTATGAGGGAACCAATATTATTGAAGTCTATGTGAAAAATAGAAAATTCTGTAGCTCGATGAACAGTGGAAGAGGATTAATTGGAATCCAAAATGAGGATGGTACAGAGGGAATTGCTCCTCCAGGGCGCAATACTGGAGCGTGGAATGCTTCAAATGAAGCTTGGCGTTTTATGCCTAACGGCGACACTTCTGTCGACTTTAAATGGTATAAAAACGGAGAAGAGTATTCAACTGAAAGTGAAATTGATGTTGTTATTACAGAATCTGTAAACTATGTTGCTAGAGCGGTGTATGAAACTTGTGGGGATAATAAATTGGTTATTGAACGTGAATTTAATTTCTTGAAAGAGGACTTTGATGTAGCCGCTTTACCAAATGTTTATGCCTGTGGAAGTTTTGATGACGAGGGTAAGGCATTGATTGATATTTCAGAGAATAAAGCACTTGTTTTTGCTGACTTGGGTGAGGGAAGTATGGATAGGTATACTGTAGAGTATTTTGAAGATCCAGAATTTAGAACACCTTTACTTGATATCGTGGAGGTGACAGGTGAACGTATCGTATATGTAAAAGTGACAAACCTCACAACAAATTGTAGTAAAACTGTAAGTTTTAAAGCAATTCGCGTGACGCCTGTTCAACCTACACAGTTAGCAAAACAAGAGGGATGCGAAAGCGTTGTGTTACCTAACTTAAAAGAAGGGGAAGTTTATTATAGTCAACCAGAGGGTCAGGGTACAAAATATGAAGGAGGCGATGTCTATGACGTAATTGGAGATAGCGTTTTATATGTACAGTACACAGGTAGTCAAGGATGTAAATGGGATGCTCCAGTAGATATTACGGTATTTGCTGCTGCTGAGGTAGATAAAATCAAAGATGTTGTCATGGAATGTGAGGTATATGTATTACCTGTTTTATCGGAAAATAATCGCTATTTTACAGAACCTAATGCTCAAGGAGAAGAGCTTTTCCCAGGTGAGCGAATTCTTGAACCGAAAACAATTTATGTTTATGCTGTTAATGGTACAAGTAAGGTATTCTGTAATGCCGAACATAGTTTTACTGTCAATTATGTAGACTGTCCACTTCCGAAGGGAATATCACCAAATGGCGATGGAATTAATGATTCTTTCGATTTGAGCAAACACGGAATTTCAAAAATTCAGATTTTTAACCGAAATGGGGTAGAAGTTTACGCTCATGGACTTGATTATATCAATCAATGGAGAGGACAAGATTCCTCTAATAAATTGTTACCAGTAGGTACATACTACTATGTAGTTGTTTCAAACGGAAAAGTTAGAACAGGTTGGGTACAACTTAATTATTAAAACAAGTAATCAACGGTGTGTTGCCACACCGTTGATTCTCTATAAAAAAGTAAAACGTATATGAGAAAAGTATATTTAACTTTAGGACTACTGAGCGTGCTTAGTAGTTTAGACACACAAGCCCAACAAAATCCTCAATACACCCAA